>SKJZ01000234.1 GCA_007121755.1 Halorhodospira sp.
CGCCGTACTTGAGGTGCTCACCGGTGACTTCCGACATGCCGGGGAAGACGTCACCGGCGGCGGCGAAGATCACCCCTTGCCAGCGCCCGCGCAGATGGAGGCGGGCCTCGATCTGGGTGGACAGGTAGAGCTCGTCCACGTACCTGCCTTGATAGAAGCCGCGCATCGTCGCCCCGCCGCCCAGCTTTGGCTGCAGCGGCAGCGGCGCGTCGGTGGTGGCGCGCTGCCCCTGCACCTGCAAGGCCAACGCCCCCCTTTGACCGAGGCGCAGATATCGGCGGTGGTCCGCGCCGTAGCGTTGAAATGTCGCCTGGCTCCCGAAGCGTTCGGGATAGGTCATGGCCCTCAGCGTGGTCTGACTCCCCATCGTAGGGAAGAACGGCGCGTTCCGGCTGTCACGGGTCAACACCACGCCCACGCCGTGCAGGCGCTCCTCTTGCAGCTTCAACCCCCGCTCCTGGTAGTAGGCCTCCACGGCACCCCCCTCCTCGGCCTCCAGGATGTGAATGCGCCGGGCGTCCCAGCGCAGACCGAGATACCAGCGGCCGCCGAGCCAGCGCTGCAAGGTCAGCTCATTGGCGCGCTGTTCCGGGGTGTACGACTCCTCGGCGGCCTCGAGGGTGGTATTGCCGATACCGTAGTAGTCGGTCGGAAACTCCTGGACGCTGAGTTGGTTGCTGATCCGCCAACGCCCACCTCCCGGAAAGGCGCTGGCGCTGACGGCGGCCATATACTGCGACTCCTGGGTGTAGAGCCCGGATACACTGACGATGTCGGTCCCCGCATGCCCCGTGTCCAACTCCTTCCGCGAGAAGTACATCGCCATTCCGCTGACGGCGACGCCGGTCTCCGGGGATGAGAAGACGAAAGGCAAGGCGACGATGCCGCGATCCTCGGCCGGGGCCGGGGACGCCGCGAGCGCCAGAAACAGGGCGCCGCCAACGACCAGCCGCCACCGAGTCATCCGCCGGTCGATGCGGAGAGCCCGCGCTCCAGATCCCGCACCACATCGGCGGGGTCTTCCAGGCCCACCGAGATCCTCACCAACCCCTCGGTGACGCCGGCGGCGTCCCGCTGCTCCTGGGTAATGCTGCCGTGGGTGGTGGTGGCCGGGTGGGTGATGGTCGATTTGGCATCCCCCAGATTGGCGGTGATGGAGAGCATGCGGGTCGCATCGATAACGCGCCACGCCGCCTCGCGCCCACCGTGCACCTCGAATGAGACCACGCCGCCGAAACCGCTCTGCTGCTCGGCGGCCAGGCGGTGGTGCGGGTGGTCCGGCAACCCCGCGTAATAGACACGGCTCACCGCCGGATGCTCTTGGAGCCAGGCGGCCACCGCCCCGGCGTGCTCGCAGTGGGCGCGCATCCGCAACGAGAGCGTCTCCAGCCCCTTGAGAAAGACCCAGGCGTTGAACGGGCTCATGCACGGCCCAGCGGTGCGGACGAAGCCGTGGATCTCTTCGCCGACCCGTTGTCCGTCTCCCACGACGGCGCCGCCGATGCAGCGCCCCTGGCCGTCGAGATACTTGGTGGCCGAATGGATCACCAGATCGGCGCCCAGGGCCAGCGGTTGTTGCAACGCCGGGGTACAGAGGCAGTTGTCGATCGCCAGCAACGCCCCGGCGTCGTGGGCCATCGACGCCAGCCGGCGGATATCGGCCGTCTCGTTCAACGGATTCGAGGGCGTCTCGGCGAAAAAGAGCCGTGTCCGCGGGCCGGCGGCCCGCTCCCAGGCGCTGTAGTCGGTCAACGGCACCCAACTGACGTCGATGCCGTAACGCGGCAAAAACTTTTCGAACAGCGACAACGTGGTACCGAAGAGCGCCGTGGAGGCCACTATGTGGTCGCCGGAACGCAGCAGTCCCAGACACGTCGAGAGGACCGCCGCCATACCGGAGGCGGTGCCAACACACGCCTCGCCCCCCTCCAGGGCGGCGAGACGCTCGCAAAACGCGCGCACGGTGGGATTGGTGAAACGGGAGTAGATATTGCCCGGCTCATCGCCGGCAAAGCGCGCCGCCGCCTGGGCGGCGCTCTCGAAGGTGAAGCTGGACGTTGGAAAGATCGGCTCCGCGTTCTCCATCTCGCCGGTACGTCGGTGGCCGGCGCGCGCGGCACGGGTCTCGAAACCGGGGGGGGGCTCCCTGTCAGCCGTCATCGTCCACCCTCAAGAGTGATTGTGAAGCGCCACGTTTTCAAGATCCTCCTCGCGGCGGCGGCTCCTGGCCGTGTCGGAGCGCATCTCCGATATCCCAGCCAAGTAGGCGTCGCTGATCCCGCCGGTGACGTACTCCCCGTCGAAGCAGGAGCAGTCGAAGCGGGGAATGGCCGGATTGCCGGCCCCGACGGCCGCCTTGAGATCCTCCAGATCCTGATAGATCAACTTGTCCGCGCCGATCACCCGGGCGATCTGGTCCTCATTGCGCTCGTGCGCGATCAACTCTTCGGCCGCCGGCATATCGATCCCGTAGACATTGGGATAACGGACCGGCGGCGCCGCGGACGCGAAATAGACCTTGGCGGCGCCGGCGTCCCGCGCCAATTGGACGATCTGCTGGGAGGTATTGCCGCGGACGATGGAGTCGTCGACCAGGAGGACGTTCTGCCCGCGGAACTCCAACGGGATGGGGTTCAGTTTCTGGCGAACCGATTTTTGCCTCACCGCCTGCCCCGGCATAATAAAGGTCCGACCGATGTAGCGGTTTTTGATGAACCCCTCGCGGTATTTCAATCCGAGCTCGTAGGCCAACTGCATAGCGACGGTCCGGCTGGTGTCGGGAATCGGGATCACCACATCGATGTCGTGGTCCGGCCAAGCCCGCTCGACCTTCGCCGCGAGGCGCTCGCCCATGCGCAACCGCGCCTTGTGGACGGTAATCCCGTCGACGATGGAGTCGGGGCGGGAGAGGTAGACGTACTCGAAGATGCACGGCGAGTGGGTAATCGGCTCCTCGGCGCACTGGCGGGTATGCAACACGCCGTCCGTATCGACGAAGACCGCCTCTCCGGGCAACACCTCGCGTACCAGCGTAAAGCCGAGGACGTCGAGGGCCACACTCTCGGATGCGATCGCGTACTCCCGGCCGGTGGCGGTCACCCGTTCACCGAAGCAGAGCGGCCGAATGCCGTTCGGATCCCGGAAACCGACGATGCCACAACCGTTGATCATGGAGACGGCGGCGTATGCGCCGTGACAACGCCGATGCACGCCGCTTACCGCAGCGAAGATGTCGTCCACTTCCACTCGCGTCTTGCCCGATTGCGCCAATTCATGGGCGAAGACGTTAAGCAGAATCTCGGAGTCGGAGTCGGTGTTGATATGCCGCAAGTCGCTGATGAAAAGCTCCCTCTTCAGCCGCCGGGCGTTCACCAGATTGCCGTTATGGGCCAATGAGATCCCGTAAGGCGAATTGACATAGAAGGGCTGCGCCTCAGCCTCGCTCTCACAGCCCGCCGTCGGATAACGGACGTGGCCGATTCCCATGGTCCCGGTAAGCCGGCGCATATGCCGGGTGCGAAAAACATCGCGCACCAAGCCGTTGCTTTTGCGCAGATTGAGTTGCCCCGCGTCGTAGGTCATGATCCCGGCGGCGTCCTGGCCTCGGTGCTGAAGCACCGTCAGCGCCTCGTAAAGCAACTGATTCACCGGCTCGCGGCCCACCATACCGATCACACCGCACATGCTTTCAATACCTCCCACTGAGGCCGCGGACCCGGTCCACTGGTATCCGACCGTTCAGTAACCTTTCCCGCCGCAGTATGTCACCCAGTACTCCAGCGCCGACGCCACCTCCTCGGCAGGTCCGCGCTCGCCCAGCGGGACATCCACGTCGAGCCGCTGAAACCACTCTCCGGCCCCGGCCCGGCAGATCCACGGCTGGACCCCCGCCACCAGAACCGACTCTCGCCACCACCGCTCTTGAGGCGCCGGGGTGAAGCCGACCAAAAGGATCAGCAACGCCACCACGACGAGACCGCGTCCGGCGCCGAAAAGCACGCCGAGCAGCCGGTCGGTGCCGGTCAAGCCGGTACGGCCGACCAGGGTGCCCATCGCGTTATTCACCAGCGCCCCGACCACGAGCGCGGCCACGAACAGGGTGGCGAACGCCGCCCCCAGACGGACCGTCGGCGATGCGATCAGCCCTTCAAGATGCCCGGCGAAGACCCCGGCATAACGTACGCCGAGCCAGAAAGCCAACACCCATACGGTAACCGAGACGACTTCCCGCACGAAGCCGCGCACCAAACTGATCACCGCGGAGAGCGCGATGATGCCGAAGATGATCAGATCGAACCAGTTCATCTACCCCTGCCGTACCACATAGCCATCCACCTCGGCCCGGTCACGCAGCTCCTCCATCAAGGCCCTGGCATCCTCCTGACCCGGCACCGGCCCCACCCGCACGCGATGTAATGTCTCGCCGTCCCGCTCAATCTCATCTACAAAGGCGGTGAAGCCGAGTTCACGAATACGCTCGCTCTCGGCGCGGGCATTCTCCTGACGCGAAAAGCTGCCCACCTGGACCACATAGCCGCCCTCCGCCGGCGCCGGGTCCGCCGCCTCCCGCGGCGGTGACGTTTCAGGCTCAGGGTCTGGATCCGGCACCGGTTCGGGCTCCGGCTCCACGACCCGCTCCCTTTCCGGGGCCCGGTCGTCCGGCCTCTCCTCCGGTGCTGTCTCGGGCACAACGACGTCATCCACCGGCAACTCGCGCCCCTGGTCCGCGCCATCCGGTTCCTCCGCGCCGTCCCGCATTGGAGCCATCGCGGGCCGCTGCGGAATCTCCAGCGGCACATCCAACGCTTCCTCCTCCTCCGGCTCGGTGAACAGCATCGGCAGAAAGACCACAGCCGCTGCCACAAGGACCGCCGCGCCCACGAGCTGCCGCTTCGTCCGCTGGTCCATCACTCACCTCCCGCCCAAATACGTTTGCACCGCCGCCACCGTAAAGAAGGAACCGAACACCACCACCTGATCCCCCGTCCCTGCTCCGGAGTCGAGAAGGGGCAAGATCTCCTCCACCTTGCCCACAGCCGCCACTCTACCGCCGTGGTCTTCTATCTGTAAGGCCAAATCGGCGGCGGGGTACATCCCGGGCGCTTCCAACTCCGGCAGATACCACTCATCGACGCGCCCCCCAATGGCCGCGAGGATAGCAACAACATCCTTACGGGCGGCCACTGCGAAGACCGCGCGGCGCCGCGCGTCAGATTTCGTCCCGTCCAGCCACCGCGCCAATTCATCCGCCGCATCGGCATTATGCGCAACATCCAGGACCCACTCCAGACCGCCGCGTACAATACGCTGCAACCGTCCAGGAGGGGGCGGAGCCGCAACCCCGGCACGGACGGCTTCTTCATCCACCGGCAACCGGTCCCGCAACGCCTCCAGAGCCGCCAACGCCGCGGCCACGTTGGCCTGCCATCCGCCGGCCGCGCCGTCCGGCGCCGGCAAGCCGATGAACTCCCGTGAGCGCCCCCGCCAGTTCCAAGCCCCGCCACGCAGCCGCGCGGACGGCGTAGCCGATGGGTCGCCGCCCCGCTCCCGTGCAACCGGGGCGGGGCTATCCTTATGCGCCGGTTCGCCGCGAAAATCCACTCCGGCGCGTCGCAGGTCGGCACCGCATTCCCTCGCGGCGACCAACAGCGCGTCCGGTGGATCGATCTGGCCCACCACGGCCGGCCGGCCGCGGCGGAAGATCCCGGCCTTCTCGCGGGCCACCGCGTCGATGTCCGGGCCAAGGTACTCCGTGTGGTCCAAGGCGATGCGGGTCACTACCGCCGCATCCGGATCGACCGTGTTGACAGCGTCGAGGCGCCCGCCGAGGCCGACTTCCAGCACCCATACGTCGCATTCGGCCGAGGTGAAGGCGTCCAACGCGGCCAGCGTGGTGAATTCAAAGTAGGTCAGCAGCGTATCGCCGCGCGCCCGCTCGACACGTTCAAAGGCTGCGATCAGCGCCTCGTCGCCGAGTTCGGCGCCGCCGACGCGGATACGCTCGTTGAACCGCAATAGATGAGGGGAAGTATAGGCACCCACGCGGTAACCGGCGGTGTTCAGAACGGCCTCCAGAACGCCTACGACGGTGCCCTTGCCGTTGGTGCCGGCGACCGTAATCACCGGCACTGGCGGGTTCAGCACAGCGAGGCGCCGGCCGACCTCGTCGGCCCGTTCCAGGCCCAATACGATCCCACCGGGATGGGCGTCCTCTATCCGTTGGAGCCACGCGGCTAACGAGAGTGGCGCCGGGTTCACTCTGTGTCGCGGTAGTCGGAGAGCAGCCGGCCCGCCGGATCTCCCTGACCGGTCATCTTCGCCAGCAACGCCGCGATCTCATCCCGCATATTCCGCCGATCGACAATACAATCAACCGCGCCGTGCTCCAGCAGGAACTCGGCCCGCTGAAAGCCTTCGGGCAACGTCTCGCGGACGGTCTGTTCGATGACGCGCGGACCGGCGAAACCGATCAATGCGCCGGGTTCGGCGACGATAACGTCCCCCAGCATCGCCAGGCTGGCGGAGACGCCGCCCATGGTCGGATCGGTAAGCACCGAGACGAACGGCACCCGGGCCTCGGAGAGGCGGGCCAGGGCCGCCGACGTTTTCGCCATCTGCATCAGCGAGGTCAGCGCCTCCTGCATGCGGGCGCCGCCGGAGGCGGAGAAGCAGACCAGGGGAATCTCGTTCTCGATCGACACCTCCACCGCCCGGCAAAACCGCTCTCCCACCACCGAACCCATGGAGCCGCCCATAAAGGAGAACTCGAACGCGCACGCCACAACCGGCATGGCGTGGAGCGTGCCGCGCATCGCCACCAGCGCGTCGTGCTCATCGGTGGCCTTCTGCGCCTGCGCCAGCCGCTCACGGTAGCGGCGGCTGTCCTTGAAGCGCAGGAAATCGACGGGCTGAAGCGAGGCGGCGATCTCCTCGGTACCGTGCTCGTCGAGAAAGAGCCGCAGCCGGCGCCTGGCGGAGACCCGCATATGGTGGCCGCACTTGGGGCAGACCTCGAGGTTGCGTTCCAACTCGGGGCGGTAGAGCACCGCCTGGCAATGCCCGCACTTGGTCCACAACCCCTCGGGTACGCTGCGGCTACGGGTTCCGGCCTCGGTCCGTATCCGCCGCGGCATTAATTTCTGAAACCAGCTCAAGAGGCTTCCTCCGTCTCTATAGAGCCGCTGCACGCGCTGTCCATCGCCTTGCGCAGAGCGCTCACGGCCTCCCGCAGCCCGTCCGCCAGCCCCGGGCCGGCCCCGTGCTCGCCGATCAACCGGACGAGCGCGCTGCCGACGATGACGCCGTCGGCCATCGGGGCCAACCGCGCGGCGCTGGCCGGATCACGGACGCCGAAACCGACGGCGACCGGGAGATCCGTGGCGCCGCGTACGGCGGCCACCTGTTCACGGACTTGTTCAATATCGAGATTGGCGGCGCCGGTGACCCCCTTCAAGGCCACCGCGTAGACAAAACCGCCCGCGGCGGCGCAGACGGTGCGCAGACGCTCCGGAGTGGTATTCGGCGCCACCAGGTAGATCAGTTCGATCCCGTATTGCCGTGCCGCGGCCGCGGCTTCCTCCGCCTCCTCCAGCGGCAGATCCACGGTCAGCAGCCCATCGACCCCGGCACGCGCGGCATCGGCGATGAACGCCGCATAACCGGCGGCCTCCATGGGGTTGGCGTAGCCCATCAAGACGACCGGAGTCGTGGTGTCTTCGGCGCGGAAAGCGGCCACGATATCGAGCACCTTCGCCGGCGTGGTTCCCGCCTCCAAGGCCCGCAGGGCGGCCGCCTGGATGACGGGACCGTCGGCCGAGGGATCGGAGAAGGGGACGCCCAATTCCAGGATATCGGCGCCCCCGGCAACCGCCGCGCGCATGAGATCCAATGTCGCCTCCGGCGCGGGATCGCCAGCGGTGATATACGGAATCAGCGCGGCGCGCCCGGCGGCGCGGCAGTGGCGGAAACGCTCGGCGATACGGCTCACAACTCGATCCCCTCTTGCGCGGCCACCGTCTGGATATCCTTGTCGCCCCGTCCGGACAGATTGGCGATCACCACCCCAGACGGCCCCAACTCCCGGGCCAGCCGCCGGGCGCCGGCCACCGCATGGGAGCTCTCCAGGGCGGGAATAATCCCTTCGCAGCGGCACAATTCGTGGAACGCCTCCAGCGCCTCGGCGTCGGTGACGACCTGGTACCGCGCGCGCCCGGTATCCTTGAGCCACGAATGCTCCGGTCCGACACCCGGATAGTCCAGCCCCGCCGATATGGAGTGGGTGCCGATAATCTGACCGTGTTCGTCCTCCATCAGATAGGTGCGGCTGCCGTGGAGGACGCCCGGGCGGCCCGCCGTAAGCGTCGCCGCGTGCCGCCCCGAGCCCAATCCCTCGCCCCCGGCCTCGATGCCGTAAAGGGCCACGCCCTCGTCTTCGACAAAGGGGTGGAAGATCCCCATGGCGTTGGAACCGCCGCCGACGCAAGCGACCACGGCATCCGGCAGCCGGCCCTCCGCCGCCGTGATCTGCTCCCGCGCCTCGACGCCGATGACGCGCTGAAAGTCGCGCACCATGGTCGGATAGGGGTGGGGGCCGGCGACGGAGCCGATAATGTAGAACGTGTCGTCGACGTTGGCGACCCAGTCGCGCATGGCCTCGTTGAGCGCGTCCTTCAGCGTGCGGGTGCCGGACTCCACCGGCCGGACCTCGGCGCCCAGCAGCCTCATGCGGTAGACGTTCGGGGCCTGACGGCGGACGTCCTCGGCCCCCATGTAGACCACGCACTCCAATCCCAACCGGGCCGCCACCGTGGCGGTGGCGACACCGTGTTGACCGGCGCCGGTCTCGGCGATGATCCGGGTCTTACCCATACGCGCGGCCAAAACGGCCTGGCCGACGGTGTTGTTGATCTTATGCGCGCCGGTGTGCGCCAGATCCTCCCGCTTGAGATAGATCCGGGCCCCGCCGACGCGCCGGGTCAGCCGCTCGGCGAAATAGAGCGGGGTGGGCCGGCCGACGAAGTCGCGCAGATCGCGGTCGATCTCCGCCTGGAATCCCGGATCGCGGCGCGCCTC
>SKJZ01000136.1 GCA_007121755.1 Halorhodospira sp.
CCCCAGTGGTATAGATGTATTCATTTGGACCACTCTCAGACGGCGTGACCGTTCCGCTACGGCAACCGCTGACGCTGCCAAAGCCGAAATTGTCCTCCGTCACAGTTACGGTAAAATCTTGCGTATCGCCATGCTTTACCGGAACGGACCCCTCTGGATCAATGCTGCCCCCGGCACCTGCTATTGCGTATACCGTATAGTGTCCAGAGCCATCTTTTTCATCAGGGTCATCTCCATACAATTCATCAGAGCTATCACCATTCGGGTCATCGTCGATCGACCCGGGCGAGTTGTTGCTCCCGGGGCTACCACCTCCAGAGCTACTCCCACCGGAATCACCGCCACCCGAACAACCGACCATCAGCGCTAAGATCGAGGCGGCGAACACAAGCCGCGGCCACGCCGAGGCATCAACAGATAAGACGATGAAACGCATGGCGATCCCCCTAATTTGGAGTACGCCGAAAAAACCGGCATCTACCAACGCCGGTACGGGCAAGAACCTTCATGGGTAAGAGTAGAATGTGAGCGCCATCCATCTGTGGACGGGAACCTCGGCGGTGAAAGGACCGGCCTTACAAACCTATTGCCAACCCGGCCTGGTCTCGTGGGAAAGCCCTTTTTGTCAACGCACTAGCCGCACCCGTTTGCGGTTCTCCTTGATCTTCTCTGCGAGGTCGCCATGCTCGAAATCAACGGCCCACGCTTGTCCCGCACGACCGACACCCGGCGAAGAGGTCCAGTAGCCGTAGGGAGTGGTATCCGGCATATCGGGAAAGATCCGTTCATTGGCCGCGGGTGAACCGCAGCGGCGTTCGACGATCGACTCCAGCTCGTTCTTGCTCGGTAGGCGCCAGTCGGCATGGCCGGCGGCGCCGCCATTGCCATTCAACTCGGCGACCGCCGTCAACGCGCCGCTCCAAGAGTGGGTGCTGGCCTGTGACTCGCACGCACCCTCCCTCCAATCCTGCCCCAGGCTGCACCGCATCCACGTCAGCCCGGTCCGCTTGTGGGTTGCCGTGCCGTCATCGTGGATCTCGAAGTCGCCGGCCGGGGTGGTTGCCGGGACTGCGTCGTTCTCATCGTTGTCGCAGAAGACTTCCGCGTTGTCGGTACCGGCCGGTGTGTTCGTCCCATCGTGTACCAACCGGACGCGGAAATGGTGGTGGCCGGCATCTCCGTCCTCGTCGCTCTTGCGATATCCGGATGCCCCACCATTGACGAACTCGACGGCCCATGCGTAGTCGTCATCGACATGGGGCAGCGACGACCAGAACCGTGCAAGCGAGGCGTTCGGGAAGTAGTCGGGGTCGATCCTGGCGCCCGAACCGACTCCGTTGTGGACAATGGAGAGTAGTTCGCCGGGCGTGGGCATGCGCCAGACCTCGGCGCCGCAAAGACCGCCGGTGTTGACGTCGTTGACAAACTTTTCGGTGTCGCAACCCGCATCGCCCTGACACCGCCCGCCTTCGGCGACCCCCTCTTCGCCGCCATTGACGTCATCGTCCGAGTTGTACCAGGTGTATGTGTGGCCCTTGTGGCGCAGGTGGCTGGGATCGTTCCGCTTTACCTCCCAGGTCAAGCCGGTATGGTTGTCCCGAGTGCAGGCCCACTGATCCGGCCCATCGCCGATATCGGAGGCGGTCAAGCCGGACGGGCAATCGCCTTCGCCCTCCGCCTCACCGGTATTGCAGAGGCGAGTGAAGTCGAAACCGGCATCACCGTTCCCTTCCTTGTACAGCGTGCCGACCACGGCGGCCGCGTCACGGCCGAAGTGGGCGTCCTGGCCCGGCAACGGGTTGCCATCGTCATCTTCGCTCAAGGCGGTGATGCCGGTATCGTTGAGCACGCCGGGAGTCGCGGAGCGCTCGTCGCCGATCGGGCGCTCTTCGTCTTCGACTACGGCGGTGACCAAGAACCAGTAGGTTGTGCCGTTAACCAGACCGGTGACCGTGTGGGGCGTGGCGTCGGGATCGACCATGGTGCCGTCCGGCCAGGCTGCATAGCTGGCCGGATCGATCTCCTCGTCTTTGGCGTGGTAGATGTAATAGCCTGTGGCTTCCTCCACCTCCTTCCAGGCTACCGTCACCCACTCGTGGCCAGCCGACAATTGGACTGAGGCTCGGGGGTCACCGTTGCCGTCACTGCCGTTCGGGGCTGGGTCTTCACCGTTCGGCGGCTGTTCACCGTTGTCGCCGTTCGGGGCCGGGTCCTCACCGTTTGGCGGCTGTTCACCGTTGTCGCCGTTCGGAGCCGGGTCCTCACCGTTCGGCGGCTGCTCACCGTTGTCGCCGTTCGGGGCCGGGTCCTCACCGTTTGGCGACTGTTCACCGTTGTCGCCGTTCGGGGCCGGGTCCTCACCGTTCGGCGGCTGCTCACCGTTGTCATCGTCGCCACTATCATCGTCGGCGTTCTCGTCGCCATCGCCATCCAGAAACGGTGGCGGCCAGCCGGTACCGCCGTCATCCGATTCATCACCGTTACCGGAGTCTTGGCTGGAGCCGCCACTACCGGGCTCGCCGCCACCCGTACAACCGATTACCAGCAGCAAGACCAGTCCGGCGAGAACAGGACGCCAGGAGCGAAACAGACGCAAAGATGCCCAACGCGAGCGCATAACGCGCTCCTCCCCCGAAGATACGCCATGGAAAATCCGCCCGGCGGGACGAAGCAATCTCCAGCAGTTGGACGTCAACCCATGGAGATTGCTTTGCTACGCTCGCAATGACGGTGAACGGGTTTATTCAGCGTTTCCCTAAGGGGAAGGGTAGATCGTTGCCGCGATCAATCTGTAGATGGAAACCTCTACTTCTCGTGGACGTAGGTTCCCGGTGCTTCCTCGAGCGGCGGATGGTCCTTGCTACCCATCGGCGGAGGCGCCTGAAGCGAGCCGCACCGTTCGGCGAGCCACGCGTCCCAATCCTCCCACCACGAGCCGGGCGTCTTCGGCGCTTGCTCCCGCCAGGCGTCGGGGTCGTCGACGCCAGTGGCGTCCGCGGCCCAGTAGCGCCGCTTCGGCGGATCGACCGGCGGGCTGAGGATGCCGAAGATGTGGCCGGAGGTGGCGAGGATACCGCGCACCGGCCCGGAGACCAGCCCCGGCAGGCGGAAGACCGCGCGCCACGGGGCAATGTGATCCTGTTCGGTGGCGACGTTGTAGAGCGGCTGTTTGATGCGCCGCAAATCGATACCCTTGCCGGCCAGCGTGACGCCGTCCGGCTCCCGCAACCGGTTGTTCAGGTAGAACTCCCGCAGGTAGAAGCTGTGCATCGCTTGCGGCATGCGGGTACTGTCGGTGTTCCAAAAGAGTGCGTCGAAAGGCTCCGGCTCATCACCGAACAGGTATCTGGTGATGTAGTAGTTCCAGATCAGGGTGTTGGGGCGGAGCATGCGAAACGACCACGCCATCGCCTCGCCGTCGAGATAGCCCGGACCGTCCATCATCCGCTCCAGGTTGGCGATAATCCCCTCGTCGATGAACGCCGATATCTCTCCGGGGTCCGAGAAGTCCGCCAGCGTGGTAAAGGCGCTCCAGTGCGCCACCGGCGGCTTGCGGTTGCGCGCCCGATCCCGCTCGAACCACGCCAGATAGGTTGCCAGCAACGTACCGCCGATGCAGTAGCCAACGGCGTGAATCTGCGGGGCGCCGGTAATCTCCCGCGTGACGTCGACCGCCTCGGCGACCCCTTCCGTCAAGTAGTTGTCGAACTTCGTGTCGCGCATCTCCGATCCGGGGTTGCGCCAGCTCATGGTGAATACCGTGTAACCGCGGCCCACCAGCCAGGCAATGAGGCTGCGCTTCGGGCTCAGGTCGAGGACGTAGTACTTGTTGATCCACGGCGGCACGAAGAGGATGGGCACGCTGTAGACCTGCTCCGTCGCCGGGGCGTACTGGATCAGTTCGAAGAGCCGGTTGCGGTGGACCACCCGCCCCGGCGTGGTGGCCAGATCGGTGCCAACGCGGAAGGCGTTGGGCGGCTGCATGGGAATATCCCGGTCGAGCGCGTCACGCCGGAATTTCTCCAGCCCGCGAAGCAGGCTCCGCCCTCCCGTTTCGATGGCCCGCCGCTGCGCTTCGGGGTTGCCCCAGTAAGTGTTGTCCGGCGCCACCGCATCGACCATCTGCCGAGTCCAGAAGGCGGCGCGGTGGCGCTCGTGCGGGTCCATTCCCGGCGTCTCGTAGACGGTATCCATCAGCCAGCGGCTGCTCGCCAAGTAGGTCTCCTTGGCCAGATCGAGGCACGGGTTGGTGATCCAGACCGGGTCACAGAAACGCCCGTCGTAGGCCGCCGGTGGGACCGGGTCCTCAGTGGGCATGTCCATGGCGCACAAGCAGGCGTGCTCCACGATCTTCGCCAACTCGGTGTTGAACGCCGACAGCCGCTCTTGCAGATAATCGGGATGGGTCAGCCACGCCTGCTGCAAGGCCATTGCGGCGGCCCCGATGCCGAATGGGTCGATCGCTTGATTCACCGCCTTCACTGCCGCCTCTTCGATCCGCTCGGACACTCCGGCACCTCTCTTCGATTGAACCCGTTGCAAAATACCGCTCCACCCCAAAGGTTAGCCGATATGGCCGACCACCACCGGTAGCCCTAGGATCAGCGCGTCTTCCCGCCCCTTGGGGGCCGGATAGTAATCGGGCCTGCGCCCGATTTCGTGAAACCCGTAACGCTCGTAGAGCCGCCGGGCGGCGGGATTCGACGGCCGCACCTCCAAAAAGACGGCTTCCGCATCCATCACCTCCGCGCGCTCCAGCGCCACCTCCAGAAGCCGGTCAGCGATGCCGCGACCCCGGCGCTCCGGAGCTACACAGACATTCAATATGTGCGCCTCCTTGGCCGCGCAACTAACCACGATATAACCGGTCAGGCCGTTCATGTCGTGGACGAAACAGCCGTATCCGTGGCGCAGACAGTCCCGAAAGATCCCCTCGCTCCAAGGGTACTGGTAGGAACGGCGCTCAATAGCCAGCACCGACGCCAGATCGCCAGCCTCCATGGGGCGGACGAAACCGGCCGCGGCACGCCCGGTCACACCGTTTCCGTCGATTCCACCGCGGCGCGTATCCGCTTGAGATCGTGCCATGCCTTCGCCTTCTCCGCCGGAGACCTCAGAAGATACGCCGGATGGTAGGTAACCCACACCGGCACCGCCGGCTCACCATAGTTATGGACCCTCCCGCGGAGCCGGGCAAGCGGGCTATTGGTAGCCAAAAGGCATTGAGCCGCGACGCGTCCCAAGCCGACGATGACCTTCGGTTGAAGAAGGGCCAATTGGCGCTCGAGGTACGGGGCGCAGGCGGCCACTTCGTCCGGCCGGGGGTCGCGATTACCCGGCGGACGGCACTTGACGATGTTGCAGATATAGACGCCGCTCTCGCGGCTGCGCCCGATAGCCGCCAGCATGGCGTCGAGCAGCTGGCCAGCGGGTCCCACGAACGGCTCCCCTCGCCGATCCTCTTCGGCACCGGGGCCTTCGCCAACCAGGACCAGGTCCGCCGTACGGTCGCCTACACCGAAGACGGCCTGCATCCGCCCGTCGGCCAGCCGGCAGCGCGTGCATTCACCGACCACAGTTTCCAACTCCGACCATCCGAGGCCGTCGACCGGCAAAGGGGGCGCGGAGGCTGTGGCGGCCTCGTGCTCCACCGGTGGGGAGGGCTGCCGCCGGCCGGGCTCCGGGTCGAGGGCGGTCGGAGGCGGGCCAGCCGGCGCCTCCTCGGCAAGAACCGGTTGAGCGGACGCGGGCGGCTCGTTCAACTCCGCATCCCGGGGGATATAGACCGTCACCCCGAGACGCTGGAGGTATGCCAGGCGCCGGCTGTCCAAAAACCCCGAACCTCTTAGACGTCCGCCGCTTGCGGATGGCGGCGGTCGGCGGCCCCGACGAGGATCTTGTTCAGCGCATTGATGTACGCCTTGGCCGACGCGATAACAATATCGACGTCGGCGCCCTGGCCGTTGACCACGCGCCCGGCGCGTTCCAAGCGCACTGTCACCTCGCCCTGGGAGTCGGTCCCGGTGGTGATATTGCTTACCGAGTAGAGCAGCAACTCCGTCCCCGACTGCAGCAGCGAATCGATCGCCTTGAACGCGGCGTCGACCGGACCGCTGCCGGGGGCCACAGCTTGTCTCTCCTCGCCGTTGACCAAGAGTGCGACCGAGGCCTCTGGGGTCTCTCCCGTCTCCGAACAGACCCGCAGCGAGAGCAGCTTAATCCGTTCGTTCTCTAAAGCGGAACCAGCTTCGGTGACCAACGCCTGAAGATCCTCATCGAAGATCTCGTGCTTCTTGTCGGCGAGGGCCTTGAAGCGCATGAACGCCTCATTAAGTTGCTCCTCCGACTGCAGGGCAATGCCGAGTTCCGTCAACCGGCTGCGGAAGGCGTTACGCCCCGAGTGCTTGCCGAGGACCATCCGGTTGGCGTGCCAGCCAACATCCTCCGCCCGCATGATCTCGTAGGTCTCCCGATGTTTCAGCACCCCGTCCTGATGGATGCCGGACTCGTGGGCGAAAGCGTTGACGCCAACAATCGCCTTGTTCGGTTGAACGTGAAAGCCGGTGATATTCGCCACCAATTTCGAGGTGGGCACGATCTCAGCGGCGTTGATTCGCGTCTCGCAATCGTAGATGTCCTGGCGGGTGCGCACCGCCATGACGATCTCCTCCAGCGCCGCATTGCCGGCGCGCTCGCCGAGGCCGTTGATGGTGCACTCCACCTGCCGCGCCCCTTGGCGCACGGCGGCCAGGGAATTGGCCACCGCCAACCCAAGATCGTTATGGCAGTGGACCGAAAAGACGGCCTTATCGGAATTCGGAATGCGCTCACGCAAGCTCTTGATCAAATGGCCGAACTGTTCCGGCACGTTGTATCCGACCGTATCCGGGATATTGATGGTGCCGGCGCCGGCGTCGATTGCCGCCTCGATGATGCGGCACAGAAAGTCGAAATCGGAACGCCCAGCGTCCTCCGGTGAAAACTCCACATCATCGCAAAGTTGACGGGCCAGACGAACGGCCTTGACCGCGGCGTCCAAGACATCGTCGGGCTCCATTTGCAGCTTCGCCTGCATGTGGATCGGCGACGTCGCGATAAAGGTGTGAATGCGCCCGGCTTCCGCCTCGGCCAAGGCTTCGCCGGCCGCCCGCAGATCGGCCTCGCGCGCCCGCGCCAGACCGCAGACACGGCTCTCCTTGATGCTCTGCGCGACGGCCCGAACGCTCTCAAAGTCGCCCTTGCTTGCCGCGGGAAACCCGGCCTCAATCACATCGACCCGCAGCCGCTCCAGACCCTTGGCAATACGGATCTTCTCCTCGCGCGTCATGGTGGCCCCAGGGCTCTGCTCCCCGTCGCGCAAGGTCGTATCGAAAATGATCAGATGCTCTCGCTCTCCCATGGCTCTCTCTGCTCTTTGCCGGCGGCGCTGGCAGGAGTACTGTCTTGGCCTCTTATCCCGGTTCAAGGATTCGAATATAACCGCACTGCCGCAGTGCGGCAACAGCCGCCTATCGCAACGTAACCTAAGACTGTAATTGAAATACAACGCTTCTGGCGGCTAACCATCGCTGCCATCGGAACGGCGATTCTGCCGCCGACGGCGCAAACGGGTCACGGTCAATACCGGCCCCGACAACAGATAGGCGAAGAAACCGAAGAACAGCGCCGTCGGCGGATGGACCGAAACCAGGATCACCGCCAACACCAATCCGACCACCACGATAAAGCGCACACGGTAGCGCAGGTCGTACTCTTTGAAGCTCTCGTAGCGGACGTTGCTGACCATCAGCACCGCGGCAACCGCCGTCAACACGCCGGAGAAGACAGCCGCCTCGGGCATCGCGAGCCCCACGTGAGAGCCGAACCAGACCAGCCCGGCCACCGCGCCAGCAGCCGCCGGGCTCGGAAGCCCCTGAAAGTAACGCTTGTCGGCGACACCGACCTGGGTGTTGAAACGCGCCAAGCGGAGCGCGGCGCACGCCACGAAGAGGAACGCCGCCAGCCAACCCAGATTGTCCCAAGGAACCCCGGCGCCGATATTCCCCAACGCCCAGAGAAAGACCACTACCGCCGGGGCCAACCCGAAACTGACCATATCGGCGAGGGAGTCGTACTGCACTCCGAAATCGCTCTGGGTATTGGTCATCCGGGCGACACGGCCGTCTAGCCCGTCGAAGACCATGGCGATGTAGATGGAGATGGCGGCCATGCGGAAGTCGCCATCGACCGCGGAGACGATGGCCAGGAACCCGAAAAAGAGACACCCCGTGGTCAACAGATTGGGCAACAGATAGATGCCCCGCCTGCGGCGGCGTTGCGAGGTTCCTTTAGCCATCGTCCCTAGGCTTGCAAAGGCTGGTCGATCACTCCCGATCGACCAGCTTCTTCGCCGTAATCCACGGCATCATGGCCCGCAGCCGCGTCCCCACCTCTTCGATCGGGTGCTCGGCGGAGAGCCGGCGGCGCGCGTGGAGCGTCGGCGCCCCGGCCTTGTTCTCCAGCACGAACTCCTTGGCGAACTCGCCGTTCTGGATCTCGCGCAGGATCTCTTTCATCGCGGCGCGGGACTGCTCGTTGATAACCCGCGGCCCGCGCGTGAAGTCACCGTACTCGGCGGTGTTGGAGACCGAGTAGCGCATATTGGCCAGACCGCCCTCGTAGAGCAGGTCGACAATCAGCTTGGTCTCGTGGAGGCACTCGAAGTACGCCATCTCCGGGGCGTAGCCAGCGTCGACCAGGGTCTCGAAACCGGCCTCGATGAGGGCGGCGATACCGCCACAGAGTACTGTCTGCTCACCGAAGAGATCGGTCTCGGTCTCCTCGCGGAACGAGGTTTCGATGATCCCCGAACGGCCGCCCCCGTTGGCCACGGCGTAAGCCAGCGCGACCTCTTTGGCCTTACCGCTGGCGTCCTGATGCACGGCGATCAACGAGGGGACGCCGCCGCCCTCGACATAGGTGGAGCGCACCAGATGGCCCGGCCCCTTGGGGGCGATCATGATGACGTCGATCTCGGGCCGCG
>SKJZ01000074.1 GCA_007121755.1 Halorhodospira sp.
CACGGCCGCATCCCTGCGGCCGAGGGTTTCGCACAGGGGCAACCCCTCCCCGGCACACGACGGCGGTGCCGAGGTTGTAGCCGCCAACGTGCCCAACCTGCCTGTAAGGCGCTTTGTGATGCTCCCCGTATTGCTGCTGCTCTTCCCCCTGTTGGGCCAGGCGGGTGGTTCGGGAAGTGTCCTCGACCTAAGCCTCGAAGACGCTGTCCTCTCCGCCCTGGAGCACAATCCGGCCCTGCAGGCTGAGCGGTTCGGGCCGGTGGCCGCCGGGGCGTTCGAGGCGATCGAGCGGGCCGAGTTGGATGCCACGCTGCTCTTCGCCGAGGGGCGGGCACGCCGCGAGCGCTCCGATCGGATCGATGAACGGCTGGGCGAGCGCTTCGATCTGGTCGAAGAGCGTGCCAACCTTGCGGCCGGACTGCGGCGGAGCACGCCCTGGGGGACCGACCTGGAGTTCTCGGTCGGCCAGCGTTTTGTGGATACCGAACGGGGTGAGACCGCACTGCACAGCACCCGGGTCGGCGTCGGGCTGACCCAGCAATTGCTCCGGGGGCGTGGCTCGGAGGTCAATCTGCTCCGGGTGCGCCAAGCGGAGTTGGACACCCTTCGTTCGGAGTATGAGTTGCGCGGCTTCGCCGAGGCGCTGGTGGCGGATGTCGAAGCCGCGTATTGGGATTACGTCCTGGCCGACCGGGAGATCGCGATTTTCGAGGAGTCGCTGCGGCTGACCGAGGAGCAGATCGAGCACACCCGCGAGCGTATTCGCCTCGGTGATGTGGCCGAAACGGAGTTGGCGCCGCTGCGCGCGGAACGGGCCTTGCGCCGGCAGGAGCTGATCGATGCTCGCAGCCGCCGGCATGTGGCCCAACTCGAGCTGTTGCGCCTGGTGGCCGCGGACCGGTCGCTCGGCCGGATCACCCGCGTCAACCCGGTCTCCGATCCAGAGCGGCCGGTGATCGATCCCGACCCGGTGGAAGACCATGTGGCGTTGGCGCTGCAACGCCGGCCGGAGCTGAATCAGGCCCGCATGCAACTGCAACGGGACCAATTGGAGGTCACCAGAACCCGTAACGGCTTGCTGCCCCGGCTGGAGCTGTTCGTCACCCTGGGGCGCAGCGGGTACTCCGACTCATTCAGCGGCGCGGTCGAGGAGCTGGACGGGCCGAGCTACGACGCCGAGTTGGGGGTGCGGCTCGAACGTCCGCTGGGGAACCGCGCGCCGCAGGCCGAGCATACGCGCGCATTGGCGCACCGGAATCAGGCCAGCGCCGGGCTCGATAATCTGGCGCGCTTGGTCCGGCACGACGTGCGCACCGCCTATCTGGAATTGCAGCGGGCCGCCGCCCAGATCGAAGCGAGTGCCGAGACCCGCACCAGCCAGGAGGAGTTGGCGCGGGTGGAGAGTGAGCGCTTCCGCGCCGGACAAACGACCGCTTTCGCCGTGGCCCAGGCCCAGCGCGACCTGCTGCGCAGCCGGATCGACGAGGAGGCTGCCGTGGTCGCCTACCGGCGGGCCCTGGTGGGCCTCTACCGGTTGGACGGCACGCTGCTTGAGCGGCGGGGCATCGAAGCCGCGGCGGCCGAAGGCATGCCGTACGGACTCACCGACGAAGTGGTGCCGGACTACCGGCTGAGGTAGAGCACGGCCGCCTCAGCCGGTGTCAATGATTGCCAGTCCCGCTTCCGAGTAGTGCTGGAACTGGCCATTACCCCTTTTTCTGGCGATATGCATGGCGGCTTCGGCCTGCCGGCGGAGCTCTTCGGCCGGGAGGGCGCCGCCGGAGGCGTGCCCGATGCCGATGCAGAGTTGTGCCCGGTACAAGTGGTGTTCCACTTGTACCGGGGCGGTCAGGGATTGGATGATCTTGGCCGCCACCGTGGCGCCTTCCGTTTTCGCGCCGGCCATCGGGAGCAGCACGGCGAAGTCGGTTTCGCCGATGCGGCAGACCAAGTCCGATTGGCGCACGCAGTGGCGGAGCCGCTTCGCGACCGGGCGTAAAACCTGCTCCCCGGCGGCGGGGGCGGGGCCGTTGGCTATGGGACGGAACCCGTCCAGATGGACATGGAGCAGAAGCACCGATCGCTGAACGCGCCGCGCCTCCTCAAGGGCGTGCTCCAGACGGTTGGCCAGGACGGTCCGGCCGGGGAGGCCGGTCGGTTCGTCGATCCCTTCCCCCTCTTCCGTTCCCGCCCAGGCGTCCGCATGCCCTGAGATGTCGCGCCCTACCGCCACGAAGCGGACGATCCGGCCGAACTCGTCGGCAATGGGCGAGATACTCTCCAGCACCCGGAAGTGGCTCCCGTCCTTCCTGCGGTTGAGGAATTCGCCGTACCAGACCTCGCCGGCCTGCAGCGCCGCCCAAAGTTCCCGGTAGACCTTGCGGGGTGTGTGCTCAGTACTGAGAAACCCCGGGGTCCGGCCCACCACTTCGCCGGGTGAGTAGCCGGAGAGTTCGTAAAACCTCGGGTTACAGTACTCGATGACCCCCTCCGCGTCGGTGATCATCACGGCGTTCGGGCTCTGTTCGACCGCCAGGGTCAGCGTGCGGAGTTCCGTTTCGGCGCGCTTGCGGTCGGTGACGTCGCGCTTGATCGCGACAAACCGGGTGATCTCCCCGTTGTGCTCGCGCACCGGGGCGATGGTCATCTCTTCGTAGTAGAGCGTGCCGTCCTTGCGGCGGTTGACGATCTCGCCCTTCCACGTCCGGCCGCCGAGGATGGTCGCCCAGAGATCCCGGTAGAAGCCGTCGTCGTACAGCCCGGACTTCAGCACGCTGGGCCTGCGCCCGATGACCTCCGTGAAGTGGTAACCGGTCACTTCGCTGAAGGCCGGATTGCAGTACTCGATGTTCCCCTGGCGATCGGTGATCACGATACTCTCGCCCGCCTGCTCGATAGCGGTGATCCGGCTGCGCAGCGAGTCGGCGACGGCGCGTTGCTCGGTCACGTCGCGCAAGATACCGACGGTGCCGCGGGGCTCGCCGTCGGCGTCCGGGAGGAGGTTGCAACTCGCCTCCATCCAGCGTGTCTCGCCGTCGCCACGGACCATGCGGAACTGCATCGGGGTCGCGGGCCCCCGGTGATCGTCCAACAGAACCTCTTCGTGGTAGGCGCGCAGGTCGGTCCGGTGGTCCGGGTGGGCCCACTCCCACCACGGGGATGTAATGCACTGCTCCGGAGGGTGGCCGGTGATCCGGCGCCAGGCCGGGTTGACGAAGGTCAGCCGCCCCAATACATCGGTGCGGAAGATGATCTCGTCGAGCCTGCCCAGGATGTTGCCCTCAGCGGCGTCGAGGCCGCACGACCGCATCCCCTCCTCCAGCGCGCGCTCCCGGTCGCGCATCCGGGCGATCTCTGCTTCCAGTTCCTCGATTCGCTGCTGTAAATCGTTTGTCGGGTGCATGGTCCACGTCCTGTCTGTACGACGGTTCGACGGTTCCAAGGGAATGGGGGTGTGTATCGGATGTTCCCGTGTCACGCGGGGTTGTGTGCTCGACGGGTGGACCGGTACCGGATCGGCGTAAGCAGCCGCGCGGCTCTGCGGCCGATGCTTCCTTTATTATACGTGCAATTCAAGAAAAGATCCCACGCCTTCCAAACAAGACTAGGAGTTCGGCGGTGCGGCAACAAGCGAGGCATGCGCGTCCTTTTGTCGCACCGTTTGGGGGTTGCCGGAACGGCCCCAGCAGGAAGGGGTGGGCGCGCTGCCGTAATTCTGGCGGAAGGGGAGGGATTCGAACCCCCGGTGGGATTGCTCCCACAGCTGATTTCGAGTCAGCCGCCTTCGACCACTCGGCCACCCTTCCTCTGCAGCCGCGTAGTCTGTCACCTCAAAGGGGATTCGCCAAGCCTTGTCCAACGGTTTCTAGTCGCCATAGGTGGTAGAGCCGTAGCGTTCAACGCGCATGTGGGGCGACCAGTGGTCCTCCGGTAATCCGGCCTTGCGCTTAAGCCGGCGGATGAACTCCTCGGGATCGGGAAGCTGTTCCCACACCGCCGGGAGGAAGGTCGCGCGGTATGCCCCCTCCGCAAGGATGACGCCGTCCTCGCCAGGCCGCAGTTGTCGGAGAAGATCCTCTTCGTTCTCGGCGTAAAGCGGTTCCGGCGGATCGAGGACGGAGACGGTGATGGTCACGGCCTCCAGCTCGCTCCAGCGGACCGGTGGAAAACGCGGGTCTCTCAGCGCGGCGTCCTCGGCGCAACGCGCCACAACGCCGGCCAACGGGGCCCGGGGTTGCAGCGTCCCCATGCAGCCGCGCAGCCGCTGTTCGTGGTAGAGGGTGACGAAGGCCGCGGCCTCGGCGTCGAGCGGTGGGGGCAGTGCCGTTGTTGCCAACGGTAAGGCCTCGTTCCGCTCCAGGCGGTGTGCCACCGCGTGGCGGGCGAGGGTGGGAAGAAACCGTCGGGCGTCGTCGCCGGCGGTATCGGGTATCCGAAAGGCGCCGGACGTTCCGTGCTCAGTGAAAGACATAGCTGCCGTATCCCACTACCCGTCCAGGATCACCGCCGGCGTCGGCGCTGTTGCACAGCGCCACGGTTCGCGCCGTCAGTCCACGGCGGCGGACCGCCCACAGCAGCCCCTTGACTGGATCGGCTCCGCAGGCGCGCTGATGGTCGATGCGCTCCAAGTCGAGCGCCTCGATGAATCGGGTGGTCTCGCCGTCGAGGCGGCGGGCGGTGGCGTCGTCGTGGAAGTGGCTAAGGTCGGAACTGACCACGACCAGAGTCTCTGCGCCGCCGTCACTATGCCACAGCCGTTCGATGACCTCGCCGCACTGCTCCGGGGTGGTCCGCCCGACTGCCAGCGGCAGGACGGAGAGCCGGTCGAATACGGTCTGGAGAAACGGCAGATGGACCTCCAGGCTGTGCTCCCGTTCGTGCGCTGTGTCGTTGACGAAGACCTGCGGCAGTTCCGCCGCCGCCGCGCGCAGCGCCGGGTCGACCGGGACGATCCCCAGCGGCGTGGCTACGGCCTCCGACTCCGGCAGAGCGAGTCCGTCGAAGGGGACGAAGTGCGAGGGGCCGAGAAGCGCCACCCGGTGGACCCGGTCCGGTCCGGGTGGATGGTGGCGGAGCAGCGCGTAGCCTCGCGCTGCCGCCGCGCCGGAGTATGGATAGCCAGCGTGGGGGAGGATCATCGCGCGTGGCGGCTCGCCAGCCGGTTCCTTCTGCCGCGCGCTGGCCAGCAACTCTTGCACCTGCAGCCGCAACGCGGCCTCATCGGCCGGATAGAAAAGCCCGGCCACAGCGGGTTGGCGTACTAGCATCGCGTTCCTCCCGAGAAGCTCGAAGAACCGGTGCCCGGAGGGTGGGGGTGCCCGTTCAGGGACGCCGTAAATCCATCCCTGGAGGCTTGACGGTCGCCATCCAGGCGACCGACACCCTGAACGGGTACTCCCCACCCTCCGGGCACCGGTTCTTCGAGCTTCCCTCCTTTTGCTTTCGCGGTTCGAGGAACCGCTCTATCGATATGGGCGTCTAATGCGTTGGACGTTATCCGATGTCCGAGGTTTCCTTAAAGCATTCAAGTTTTCCGGCGAGGTGAACCACACCGTATGGAGACGCCACAGATCCGGCGGCGCGATAGCGACGAACCCTCGGCGGTCGCTACCGAGTATTGGCACGACTGCGGCGGCGGCCGTATCCAGTGCGACCTCTGCCCGCGCCACTGCCGCATGCGCGAAGGGCAGCGCGGGCTCTGCTTCGTGCGCATGGTCCGTGGCGGCGAGGTAGTGCTGACCACCTACGGTCGCTCCTCCGGATTCTGTATAGATCCGATCGAGAAGAAGCCACTGAACCACTTTCTGCCTGGCACCCCGGTCCTCTCCTTCGGTACCGCCGGCTGCAATCTGGCATGCAAGTTTTGTCAGAACTGGGATATCTCGAAGTCGCGGGAGATGGACACGCTGGCGCACCGGGCCGAGCCCGAGGACTTGGCTGCCGCCGCGCGTCGTCTCGGCGCGCGCAGCGTTGCCTTCACCTACAACGATCCGGTGATCTTCCACGAGTACGCCGTCGACGTGGCCGACGCGTGCCGCCGGGCGGGGGTGCGCACGGTGGCGGTGACCGCCGGCTACATTTCGCCGGTGCCGCGCCGGGAGTTCTTCGCCCATATCGACGCTGCCAATGTCGATCTCAAGGCGTTCACCGACCGCTTCTACTACAAACTCACCGGGGCCCACCTGGCGCCGGTGCTGGAGACCCTGGAGTTTATCCGGCACGAGACCGATGTCTGGCTGGAGCTGACGACACTGCTCATTCCCGGCGAGAACGACGGCGACGACGAGATCCGCCGGATGGCCGACTGGGTGGTGGAGCGCCTGGGGTCCGATGTGCCGATGCACTTCAGCGCCTTCCACCCCTCGTGGAAGATGATGGACTACCCGCGCACCCCGCCGGCGACCCTGACCCGGGCGCGCCGCATCGCCATGGAAAGCGGGGCGCGCTACGTCTACACCGGCAATGTCCACGATAGCGCGGGCGGCAGCACTTACTGCCACCACTGCGGAGCCTGTCTGATCGAGCGGGATTGGTACGAACTAGGGGCGTGGCGACTGGACGCGGCGGGGCGGTGTGAGTCGTGCGGCACGCCGTGCGCCGGCGTCTTCGAAGAGCGGCCCGGTAACTGGGGCGCGCGGCGGATGCCGGTTAGTATCCGCTGAAGAGCGGCCCGCGGTTACTCGAACCGGTAGCCGAGGATCTCGATATCGCGTCGGTAGTGGCGGGCTACCAGATCCACCAACTCATCCGTGTAGTAGCCGCGATAGTCCTCCCGTTCGCTCGACTTGCGCAGATGGGGCAGGGCGAACGGGGCGATCCCGATGCGCTCGCAGATGGTGTCGAAGTCCGCCTGCAGGCGCTCGTAGCGGCCGATGAAATCGACGATGACCTCCCCGCGCAGATTGATCAGGTACTCGTGCTGAAGCTCCGCGGAGGTGTCGAGCATGTAGTCGTAGGGGCGCTCCGGGTCGAACTTGAGCTTGAGGAAGTCTGCGAAGCTCTTGACCCCGTCCACCACTTCGGGCTTCTCGCGCCCGATGTGGTGGAACGAGCTGACCTGCAGATCCCACGGGTTGCGGACAATGGCGAACTTGAACAGTTCGTCGAATACCGGCGTCGGCAGCATCTCCAGCGCGGCGACCGCCTTGGCGTGCCGGGGGAACTTGAGCCCCAGCTTGTGGCGCGGCTGGGTGAGCTGGCTCGCCTGGCTCGCCAGCCACAGCGGCACCGTGTACCAGCCGCCCCACCGGTACCGGCGCAGCGCCGCGCGCACACTGGTACCGCCGGTCTTGGCGATATGTACGAAAAGAAAGTTCTTGCGGTACGAGATCAACATGAATCGGGTCCGACGGATGCCGTCCGGCAGGCGCACGGGCGCACGGGTTGGCCGATGGTAACCGAAACCGGGAGTGGATGGCGCCCCGGGCAGGATTCGAACCTGCGACCTGCCGCTTAGGAGGCGGCTGCTCTATCCTGCTGAGCTACCGGGGCCGAAGGCGTCGTCGTCCCGGCATCCCGGGCCGGTGGTGAAAAGTGGTGGAGCCGAGGGGAGTCGAACCCCTGACCTCGACAATGCGAATGTCGCGCTCTCCCAACTGAGCTACGGCCCCGTAGGGTGGGGTAAATTACCATTGGTGCGGGCGTTGGGCAACGTCGAAAGAAAATGCGGCGGCGCCGATAGCCTTTGTTGTTAAAGGGTATTGACGGCTCTCCCGATCTGCCGGATACTACAGCGAATAATTTATATTCATTCCAGTTTATGCTTATGACTGTCCCCGGCGAGCGGTGCGGGGGCATCGGCGAAGCTGGTCCATCTGTTGCGCGCGTGCGCCTTTTTCGGACGGGAACCAATGAAAAAATCGCCCTTGTGGGTCGCTCTTGCCTTGATCTCTGTACTCTTGATCGCCCCGGTGCATGCCGATGAGCGCCGGATCGTCGAGCAGATCACCGTCAGTGAGATGAAGGATCTGCTTCAGGCCGAGGGCTTCGCCGACGTGGAGATCCACGGGGACAGCAACCTGGTCGTCCGGATGAACGGCCTGCAGGTTCTAGCTCTGGTGCGGAACGGGACGGTGGTGCAGTTTCGTCTCTACATGCCCGTGGAGGCCGATCTGGGCGTCATCAACGAGTGGAATATGACAAAGATGTTCACCAAGGCGTATCTCGATCGGGACGGCGATCCGGTCCTGGAGATGGACGTCGATCTCGACGGCGGGATCACCGAGGCGCGGATCCGCGATGCCATCCGTACCTTCTCGCTCTCCCAGATCGCTTTCATGCGCGAGTTGCTTTAACGGCCGAACCAACGGCTGAATCACCCTCCCGCAAACGATGACGCGCCCCGCCCGCGGCGGAGCGCGTCATCGGTGCTTCTTCAGGCGGCCTCCTCGCCGTCCAACGCATCCTGAAGGTTGACCCCCAACCCCTGGGCTACCCGCTCCCCGTACTCGGCGTCCGCCTTATAGAACTGGCGGATCATCCGCTTCTGGATCTCAGGGTACGGCACATTGCCCAGGGCGCCGACGATGTTGTCGACCAGCCGGGTGCGCTCGTCCTCGCTCAGCACCTTGCGGTAGAGGGCCCCCGCCTGGCCGTAGTCGTCGTTGCCATCCCGGTGGTTGTAGCGGTCCGCCGGGTTCCCGCACAGCGCCAGCGGCGGCTCCTTGGCCGACGGGTCTTCGGCGGGGCCGCCGAAACTGTTGGGCTCGTAGTTGGGCGTGCCGCCGAAGTTGCCGTCGAAACGGGTCTGGCCGTCACGGTGCAGCGTGTGGACCGGGCAGCGCGGCTTGTTCACCGGCAACTGGCCGTAGTTGATGCCGATACGATAGCGGTGGGCGTCGGGGTAGGAGAGCAGCCGCGCCTGCAACATCTTGTCCGGCGAAGCGCCCAGGCCCGGGGGCATGTTGGCCGGCTCGAAGGCGGCCTGCTCCACCTCGGCGAAGGTGTTCTCCGGATTGCGGTTCAGCTCGATCTCGCCGACCTCGATCAACGGGTAGTCGCCGTGGGGCCACACCTTGG
>SKJZ01000081.1 GCA_007121755.1 Halorhodospira sp.
ATTAGGCGGCGTACCGCCGGCGACGCTGCTCCCTAGGCGAACGCTGTGACCCACGTATGGGCACTACAACGTATGGGCACTACCTGGCAATACCTTCCGGAAACTTAGTAGACTGTCCACAGGGACCGCTCACCGGGCGGAGGCCGGCGAGGCCATGCAGAGATTCCACGTCCGCCGGGCGGCGGTGTTGGGCGCCGGAGTGATGGGCAGCCGGATTGCCGCCCACCTCGCCAATCGGGGCGTTCCCGTGTTGCTATTCGAACTTCCCGCCGACGGCGCCGACCGTGACGCCACCGCGCGCGCGGCGGTCGAGGCGCTGCACAAGGTGCAGCCGCCCCCGCTGGTTCGCCCCGGCGCGGCCGGCTATATCACGCCGGCCAATTACGACGACCATCTCGATGTCCTGGCCGATTGCCAACTGGTCATTGAGGCGGTGGCCGAGCGGCCGGATATCAAGCGGTCGCTCTACGAGCGGGTGGCCGGACACCTCGCCGGGGACGCGGTCCTCGGTTCCAACACCTCGGGCCTCGCCATCGCCTCCTTGGGTGAGCCGCTGCCGGCGGAGGTGCGCCGCCGTTTCTGCGGCATCCACTTCTTCAATCCGCCGCGCTACATGCCGCTGGTCGAGCTGACCCCCCATCCGGAGAGCGATCCGGAGTCGATGGACGCGGTGGAGGCCTTTCTCACCACCGGCCTCGGCAAGGGCGTCATCCGCACCAAGGACACCCCGAACTTCGTCGCCAACCGCATCGGTGTCTTCTCCATGGCGTGTACCATGCACCACGCCGAGCGCCTGGGGATTCCCCCGGATACCGTGGACGCCCTTACCGGAGCGGCCATCGGCCGGCCCCGCAGCGCCACCTACCGTACCGCCGATCTGGTGGGCCTCGACACCCTCCGCTACGTGGTGGAGGGGGCCGCTGGGCTCCTTGGGGATGATCCGTGGGCGGGCTCATTGAAGCTGCCGCCGTGGATGGCTGCGCTGGTGGAGCGGGGCGCGCTGGGCGAGAAGAGCGGGGCCGGCGTCTTTAAAAAGGTCGGCGGAAAGATCCACGTTATCGATCCGGAGCGGGGCGAGTACCGCCCGGCCGACTACAAGGTGGCCCCCGATTTCCAAACGGTGCTGCGGGAGCGTGACCCGGCCAAACGCTTCCAGCGGCTGGCCGCCATGGATCACCCCCACGCCCGCTTCCTGTGGGCCATCCATCGCGATCTCTTCCACTACACCGCCTACTGGTTGGGGGAGGTGGCCCACTGCGCCCGCGACCTCGATCTGGCGGTGCGGTGGGGTTTCGGCTGGCAACGCGGCCCGCTGGAGGCGTGGCAGGCGGCCGGGTGGCGGCCGCTGGCCGAGCGGTTGGCGGAAGCCGTCGCCGGGGGCGAGGCGCTGGCCCCGGTGGCGTTGCCGGAGTGGGTAGGGGCGGTGGACGGGGTCCACCGCCGTGACGGCTCCTTCGACCCGGCCGGCGGGGCGTGGCGGCCCCGCTCCACGCTGCCGGTCTACCGCCGCCAGTACGTCCCCGAGACGGTGGTGGGCGAGCGCGCCCCCCACGGGACCACCACGTTGGAGACCGGCGCGGTCCGGCTCTGGCACTTGGACGACGATGTCGGCGTCCTCAGTTTCAAGACCCCCGCCGGCGCCATCAGCCGCGAGGTGCTGGACGGTGTGCTGGAGGCGGTGGCGGAGGCGGAGCGGCGCTACCGGGGGCTGGTGGTCTGGCATGACGGCGACCGCTTCAGCGTCGGCGCCGACCTCAAGCAGGTGGCGGCGTGGGTCGGGGCGGGGCGGTTCGCCGACCTTGAGCGCATGGTCCGCCGCTTCCAGGAGGCGACCCGCTCCCTGCGGTTGGCGGCGATCCCCACTGTGGCCGCCGTCCGCGGCATGGCGCTGGGGGGCGGTTGTGAATGCGTGATGCACGCCGACCACGCCGTGGCCGCCGTGGAGAGCCATATCGGCCTGGTCGAGGCCGGGGTGGGGTTGATCCCCGCCGGGGGCGGCTGCGCCGAGTTGGCGCGCCGCGCTGCCGAGCGGTCGCCGGACGGCGATCTCTTCCCCTTCGTGCGCCGGGCGTTCGAGACGGTTGCCGTGGGCAAGGTGAGTCAGGGCGCCCCCGAGGCCCAAGCGCTGGGGCTGCTGCGCCCCGCGGATACGGTGATCGCCCACCCCGGCGAACTGCTCCACGTGGCCCACCAGGAGGCGCGCCGCCTGGCCGAGGCCGGCTACCGTCCGCGGTTGCCCGAGCCGGTGCCGGTGGCCGGGCGTGACGTGCTGGCGACGCTGGAGGGGCAAGTGGTGAATCTGCGCGAGGGCGGCGTCATCTCCGCCCACGACGCCGAGGTGGCGAAGCGCTCCGCCGCCGCCCTTTGCGGCGGCCCGGTGGACGGCGGCACCGAGGTGGACGAGGCGTGGCTGCTCGATCTCGAGGTTCACGGCTTCATGGAACTCCTCCACACTGGAGAGACCCAGCGGCGCATCGCGCGGATGGCGGAGGGTAAAGGATGAGTGACCGCGAGCCGTACATCGTCGCCGCGGTGCGTACCCCGGTGGGCCGCGCCCCCCGGGGGGTGCTGCGCCACGCCCGGCCCGACGACCTGCTGGCCCACGCCATCCGCGAGGCCTTCGCCCGGGTGCCGGACCTCGACCCGGCGGAGACCGCCGACGTGATCGCCGGCTGCGCCATGCCCGAAGGCCCCCAGGGGCTCAACGTGGCCCGCATCGCGGCCTTGCTGGCGGGGTTGCCGGACTCGGTGCCGGGCTACACCGTCAACCGCTTCTGCGCCTCCGGGCTCCAGGCGGTGGCCCTGGCCGCCGAGCAGATCCGCGCCGGCGCCGCCGACGTGGTGGTGGCCGCCGGCACCGAGAGCATGAGCCAAGTGCCGATGATGGGCCACCGGCCGCTTTTCAATCCGCGGGTGGTCGCCGAGGGGGAGCACTTGGGCATCGCCTTCGGCATGGGCATTACCGCCGAGAAGGTGGCGGAGCGCTGGAGCGTCTCGCGGGAGGATCAGGACGCCTTCGCCCTGGAGAGCCACCGCCGTGCCGTGGCGGCCCAAGACCGGGGGGACTACAACGGTGAGATCGCCCCGGTCCGCGTCCGCGCCCACCGGCCCGGCGGCGGCGGCGCGGTGGCGATCCGGGAGACCACGATAGCCGCCGACGAGGGGCCGCGCCGCGATACCTCGCCGGAGGCGCTGGCGGAGCTGCGCCCGGCCTTCGCCGCCCACGGTTCGGTGACGCCGGGTAACAGCTCCCAGCGCAGTGACGGCGCGGCGGCGGTGGTCGTCGTCAGCGGTGAGCGGCTGCAACGGCTCGGCATCGAGCCCCTGGCCCGCTTCGCCGGTTTCGCCGTGGCCGGTGTCCCGCCGGAGATCATGGGCATCGGCCCGGTGGAGGCGATGCCCCTGGCGCTGCGGCGGGCTGGTGTGGCGGCGGCCGACGTGGAGTGGATCGAACTCAACGAGGCGTTCGCCGCCCAGTCCCTCGCCGTCATCCGCGAACTCGACCTCGATCCGGCCCGCGTCAACCCGCTGGGCGGCGCCATCGCGTTGGGCCACCCCCTCGGCGCCACCGGCGCCATCCGCACCGCCACCGTGGTCCACGGCCTGCGCCGCACCGGCGGGCGGTACGGCGTGGTGACCATGTGCGTCGGCACCGGCATGGGAGCGGCAGGAGTCTTCGAGACCATCGGAAGGACAACGGAGGAGGTCGAATGGTCGTGACCGCGGTATTGGCGGCGTTGGTGGCGGTAGTGGCCTTGGCCTGGTGGGGGGTGCCGCTGTGGGTCTGGACGGCGGCGGTGGCCGTCTACCTGGGGCTGTTGTATCCCGCCGGGGTCGTGGGGGTGCCCGGCGCGGTGGTGGCGGCGGCGCTCTTCATCCCGCCGGCGGTACTGCTCAATCTCCGGCCGCTGCGCCGCCGGCTGCTGACCCGGCCGATCTTCACCGCCTTCGCCAAGGTGCTGCCGCCCATGAGCCAGACCGAGCGCGAGGCGCTGGAGGCGGGCGATACGTGGTGGGAGGCGGAACTCTTTCGCGGTCGGCCCGATTGGGGGCGTCTCTTCGGCTATACCCTCAGCGAACTCTCCGGGAGCGAGCGCGCCTTCCTCGACCACGAGGTGGAGACCCTGTGCGGGATGCTCGATGAGGACGACATGGTCCGCAATCGCCGCGACCTGCCGCCGGAGGTCTGGGCGTATATCAAGAGAGAGCGCTTCTTCAGCCTCATTATCCCTGAACAGTACGGTGGGCGCGGGTTCTCCACGGCGGCGCAGAGCGCCGTGGTGGCGAAGATCGCCACCCGCAGCATCTCCACCGCAGTCACCGTTATGGTCCCCAATTCTCTGGGACCGGGCGAACTGCTGATCAAGTACGGCACCGAGGAGCAGAAGGCGCACTGGTTGCCCCGGCTGGCCGACGGCAGCGAGGTGCCGTGCTTCGCCCTGACCGGCCCGGACGTCGGCTCGGACGCCGCCTCCATGCCCGACTACGGCGTCGTCTGTCACGGCGAACACGACGGGGAGGAGGTCCTCGGCATCCGGCTCCACTTCTCCAAGCGGTACATCACCCTGGCCCCGGTGGCCACGGTCCTCGGGCTCGCCTTCAAGCTCTTCGACCCCGACCGTCTGCTGGGCGGAGAGGAGGCGCGCGGGATCACCTGCGCCCTGATCCCCACCGCCCATCCCGGCATCGAGATCGGCCGGCGCCACCTGCCCATGGGGCTCGCCTTCCAGAACGGGCCGGTGACCGGCGACGGCGTCTTTATCCCCCTCGATTGGGTCATCGGCGGTCGGGAGGAGGCCGGGCGGGGCTGGCGGATGTTGATGGAGTGCCTCTCGGTGGGGCGGGCGGTCTCGCTTCCGGCCCTCTCCGCCGCCGCCGGGCTGGTGAGCTACCGGATGACCGGCGCCTACGCCCGCATCCGCCGCCAGTTCAAGCTGCCCATCGGGACCTTCGAGGGCGTCCGTGAGGTCATGGGCCGCATCGGCGGCTGCGCCTACCGGCTGGAGGCGTGCCGCCGCTTCACGGCTAGTGCCGGCGACATGGGGGTCAAGCCGTCGGTGGCCTCCGCCATCGCCAAGTACCACATGACCGAGATGATGCGCACCGTGGTCAACGATGCCATGGACGTCCACGGCGGGCGGAGCATCATCTGGGGGCCGCGCAACTACCTGGCCTACGGCTACCAGGCGATCCCGGTGGGGATCACGGTCGAGGGGGCCAATATCCTCACCCGCAACCTGATCATTTTCGGTCAGGGGGCGATCCGCTGCCACCCTTACGTCCTCGATGAGATGGAGGCGGCGCGGGGCGGTGATCTGGCCGCCTTCGACCGGGCCTTCTTCGCCCACGCCGGCTATACCGTTAACCGTGGCGTGCGCACTCTGCTGCTGGGGCTTACCGGCGCCCGCCTCGCCCTCCGGCCCACCACCGGCTGGGCCGGGCGCTACTTTCAGGAGTTGGAGCGCATGAGCGCCGCCCTGGCCTTCGTGGCCAACATCGCCATGGCCGTTTTGGGTGGTGAGTTGAAACGCCGGGAACGCCTCTCGGCGCGCCTCGGCGATGTCCTCAGCCACCTCTACCTGGCCTCGGCGGTGCTCAAGTACCACCACGCCAACGGCGCTCCGGAGGATGAGCGGCCTTACGTGGAGTGGGCGGTGCAGGACTCCCTCCACCAGATCCAGCGCGCCTTCGACGGCTTCTTTCACAACCTGCCGGTCCGCCCGGTGGCGGTGCTGCTGCGCTGGACCGTCTTTCCCTTCGGCCGCCCGTACCACGCTTCCTCGGACCGGGTCGCCACCGCCATCGCCGAGGGGATGGTGACCGCCGGCGGCGTCCGCGACCGCCTCACCGCCGTTGGCTACTGGGGCGGCGAGCGGGCGGACGATGTCACCGGCCGCATGGAACGTGCCCTTGCGCTGCTGGAGGCGGCGGAACCGCTCTACAACGACTTCATCCGATGGTCGGCCAAGGGGGAGGTGGCCGGCCTGACCTTCGAAGAACGCCTGGCGGACGCCGTAAAGCAGGGCCGCATCGACGAGGCCGGGGCGGAGCGCCTGCGGGAGTATGAAGCGGCGCGCTACGACGCCATCCTCACCGACGCCTTTTGCCTGCCGGAAGAGGGTTTGTAATAATCGGAGGGTCCACACGGAGAGATCCAGGGAGGGATGAAAGATGAGTGCCATGGGTTCTGCCGTCGAGTTTTACGACAAGCTGCTTGCCGCCGAGGATGACCGGTCTCGTGCCCGGGTCATCGCGGAGGGGTTCGAGCGCCTGGAGGAGCGTTATCCGGAGGTGCGCGAGTTGGTGACCCAGACCCACCTCTCGGAGATGGAGCGGCGCCTGCAAAAGGAGATCGAGGAGATCCGGAGGGAGATCGAGCAGATCCGAAGGGGGACCGTTGAGACGGAAGGCCGTTTGCGGCTGGAGATCGAGCAAGTCCGTTCCAGCATCCTGCGCTGGCTGGTCGGCCTGATGGCCGGTCAGACGGCGGTCATCCTGGCGGCCATCTTCGCCATGGTCCAGGCGTAACCGCGGCCGGCCCGGTCGCGGTGCGAAAGCGATTATCCCTTGCGCGCCAGACCGCGGGCCGCGGTGGTGCAGTCCTCCCGCCACAAACACTCTGTTTGCGGACAGGAGCCGTCAGCGTCGGTGGCGAAGCAAGCGGAGTTGCCTTCGGTCCGTTGAATGGCGCGGATCAACTCTACCTTGCTGAGGCGGCCGGGCTTGACGCCCCGTTCCTGAGCGATGGCGCGGACGGATTGCATGTGCATGGCGAGGCTTCCTTCTCTTGATGTTACCGGACCGGGGCGCCGATGGTTCCTACCGCTTTAGTGTAATCGCAAACCCGTGGACGTCACAATTTTTATCTGGTTACTTGCCGCGCGGCTATCCACTCCCCTGGTAACGATGCGGTGAAGCGATGCCCTTGCCACGGGGCGGTGTCAATGCAGTAGACTATGTGCGGTTAGGAACAGACAGACAGACGGGGCGGGCGCCGGTCCGGTCGATGCGCTTAAGCCCCGGCGGACTGCTCCGGAAGCACCAAAAAAAAGCCAGGGAATACCTACGGCGACCGCCTGATCGGCTAGCTCGCCGGCCGGTATTCGCTGGCTTTTTTTTGCCTGAAGCCGGCGGGCGCGTATGGGGGTGGCACGGCGGCGCGTGGTTCGTTTTGCATGAGAGGCGGGATGCGGCATATGAAGAATAAGCAGTCGGACAATGGTTCTCGCTCTTCGTTGAGAGGCACCTGGTCGCGGTTGAGTATCCGCTGGAAGGTCTTGATGCCGATCGCGGTCATCGGGGTGATCTCCAGCGCGGTGCTTTACTACGTGGTGACCGAGCAGCAGATCCGGCAGATCGAGCGGGCCGGGCAGGAAGAGGCGGCCGAGCTGGCCAACCAGATCGTCACGGTCCGCGCCTACTACACCCGCCACGTTGTTGGGGCCGTCCTCGGTCGCAGCGGCATTAGCGCCCACTTCGACCATATGGAGAAGGAGGGGGTGATCCCGTTCCCGGCGACGTTGACCCACGATGTCAGCAATATCCTCTCGGCGGATCGCCACTACGATATCCGGCTCTACAGCCCGTATCCGTTCCCCAACCGCGCCGATGAGGGCGGGCTGCACGACGAGTTCCAAGAGCGGGCGTGGACTAGCCTGCAGGAGCGGCCCGACGATGCGTACAGCGTGATCGCCGAGGGGGCGGACGGTCCGGTGGTGCGCTACGCCATCGCCGACCTGATGAGCGTGGAGGGGTGTGTGGCGTGCCACAACTCGCACCCCGATACCCCGCGCACCGGCTGGGAACTGGGCGATGTGCGCGGCGTCCTGGAGGTCGCGCTGCCCATTGGAGAGCGCGTCGCCGCGGCCCGGGGGTTGGGCAGCGCGGAGGGGATCGGCGTTCTGGCCGTGGGTGTCGGTGGCGGGGCGTTGGCCTTCGCGATCGTCGCTCTGGTTATCCTGTCGGTGACGCGGCGGGTCGACCAGGTGCGCCACAAGGTGAATACCCTGGCGGCGGGCGACCTCTCCTCGGAGCCGCTGTCGGTGGATATGCAGGACGAGGTCTCGGAGGCGGCCCAGTCCGTCAATACCATGGAGGCCCAACTGCGGGAGCTGATACAGGAGGTGATGGCCTCGGCCAAGGAGTTGACCGAGGCCGGCGCCCAGATCACCGAGTTCTCCGCCTCCACGCGGGAGAGCGCCAAGGAGCAGCGGGACGAGACCGATCAGTTGGCCACGGCGTCGAACGAGATGTCGTCGACTGCCGAGGAGGTCGCGCGCAACGCCAGCGATGCCCGTGACGCCAGCCGTCAGGGTAAGGAACTCACGGAGGAGGGGGGGCGGCAGGCGCAGATGACGTTGGACGCGATCGAGCGGTTGAACAGCGCCATCACCTCCACTGCCGAGCGTATCCGTGGGTTGGAGGAGGAGAGCGACGCCATCGGCACGGTGATCGACGTGATCAGCGAGATCACCGAGCAGACCAATCTGCTGGCGCTCAACGCGGCCATCGAGGCGGCCCGCGCCGGTGACAGTGGCCGCGGTTTCGCCGTGGTGGCGGACGAGGTGCGTAAGCTGGCGACCCGCACCCAGGAGTCGACCACTGAGATCCGCGAAAAGATCGAGGGGCTCCAACAGGGGGTCAAGAACTCCGTCGAGAGCATGACCGGCGCCACCGAGCAGGCGTCCCAGGGGCGTGATCTGACGGTGCAGACCGTGGATATTCTCAAGCAGATCAGAGAACGGAACGGCCAGATCGAGGATATGTTCTCGCTCATTGCCAGCGCCACCGAGGAGCAGACCTCCGCGCTGGAGGAGATGAACGGTAATGTCCATCGGGTCAATGACGGCGCGGATCGGAACGACGAGCAGTCGCGGAAGGTCGCTGAGGTCAGCCACCGCCTCTCGGCGCTAACCGAGCAGATGCAGGCCAAGCTCAAGCGGTTCCGGCTCTGATGGCGGAGGGGACGGTTCCGCGGCCGCCGCGGGCGCCCCGGGAGACGGCGGC
>SKJZ01000192.1 GCA_007121755.1 Halorhodospira sp.
AGCTGCCCCCGTCCCGTTGCCTCAAGATGCTGTTGGTGGAAGGGGCCGAAGGCGGACTGGTGGCGCTGGTGGTGCGGGGCGACCACGAACTCAATGAGATCAAGGCGGCCAAGCATCCGCGAGTCGCCGCTCCGCTGACCTTCGCCACCCCGCAACAGGTCGAGACGGCGCTTGGGTGCCCCTTCGGCTTTGTCGGGCCGGTCGGCGTGGACGCGCTGGAGATCGTCGCCGACCACGCGGCGGCCCACGCCGCCGACTTCGTCTGCGGCGCCAACCGCGCCGGTTACCACCTGCGCGGCGTCAATTGGGGCCGCGACCTCCCGGAGCCGGAGACCGCCGACCTGCGCACGGTGGTGGCGGGTGACCCGAGCCCCGATGGCGGTGGCGCGTTGACCATCCGGCGCGGGATCGAAGTAGGCCATGTCTTCCAACTCGGCCAGGAGTACAGCCGCAAGATGGAGGCGGCGGTGCTGGACGAGTCGGGCGACGAGCGGACCGTCACCATGGGCTGTTACGGCATCGGTGTCTCGCGCGTGGTGGCTGCCGCCATTGAGCAGAACCACGACGATGCGGGCATCTGCTGGCCCGATCCCATCGCGCCCTTCCAGGTCTGCCTGGTAGCCATCGGCACCGACAAGGAGCCGGTGGCGGAGGCCGCCGAGGCGCTTTACGGCGAACTGACCGCGACCGGAATCGATGTCCTCTACGACGACCGGGACGCCCGCCCCGGCGTGAAGTTCGCCGATATGGAGTTGATCGGCATCCCGCACCGGATCGTCATCAGCCCGCGGGCGCTGGCCGACGACACGGTGGAGTACAAGCACCGGCGGGACGAGAAGCCGGTCTCGGTGCCGCGCGCCGAGATCATAACCTGGCTCAAGCAGCGGATCGGATAACCGGCGCGCTATCGGCGGGAACGCCGGGGCGGAGACGCCGCCCGCCCCGGCGTTCCCGCCGAGGCTAGGCTATCCGGCGCGGCGCGCGACGTGCCCCTCGTCATCCAGATCCGGGTAGGGCTCACCGCTGGAGCGATAGCGGGCGGCCAACCGGGGATGCATCCACTCAAACAGTTTGCGCCGTATCGTCTCATCCGCCAACCGGGGCCGGTCGTAGAGGCCGGCGGCGGCACGCTGGCGCTCCGCTTCGTAGAGGATCACTGCCGCAGCAACGGAGACATTCAGCGACGCGCCCAGACCGTGCATCGGGATAGTGATGTGGCGGTCGGCCAGCGCCGCCGCCTCCAGCCCCACCCCGTGCTTTTCGGCGCCCAGCAGGATGGCGCTGGGGCGGGTATAGTCGACCGAGCGGAAGTCCACCGCCTCGTCGGAGAGGTGGGCGGCATAGACGCTGAACCCTTGCTCTCGCAACTCCGCCATGGCGGCGGGAATATCCGGATGGGTCCGCACATCGACCCACTGCCCGACACCGGACGACGCCGCCCGGCGCGGCGAGGGCTCGCCGCGCCGGGTAACGGCATGCACCGTGGCCACCCCGACACCGTCACAAGTGCGCAGCACCGCGCCGAGATTGTGGGGCTTGTGGACTTGGTCCATCAGGACGGCCAAATCGGGCTGCCGGCGCTCCAAGGCGCGCCGCATCCGCTCCATGCGTCGGGCTGTCATCGTGGCTCCAGTGTCGCGGTGGAATAAGGCTCAATGAGCCGCGGCTGGTCTCTCGCGGGCGAGTATTCTAACCTGACTCATCCCATGCAGAATCCCGCCACTAACAACGACGCCAAAATGAATACCGAACGAATCCTCATCGCCGGCTGCGGCGATCTTGGTTGCGCCCTCGGGAAGGAACTGGCCGCCGAGGGCCACCGGGTCTTCGGCCTGCGCCGTAACGCGGCGCGGATTCCAGCGCCGCTGGAGCCGGTGGCCGCCGACCTCTGCGACGCGGAGTCGCTCGCCGCCGCCCTCCCCTCCCCCATCGACCGCGTCTACTTTATCGTCACGCCCGACCGGCGCGATGAGGGTGGTTACCGGCGGGCCTTCGTCGAGGGGCTGATTAACCTCCGGGAATCGCTGCTCACTCATAGCGCCACTCCGCGAAAGCTCATTTTCGTCTCCAGCACCGCGGTCTATGGGCAGAGCGGCGGCGAGTGGATCGATGAGGAGAGCGCCACCGAGCCCACCCGATTCACCGGGGAGTGGCTGCTCAAGGGCGAGGCCGAGGCCCTAGCCGGTCCGTGGGCGGGGACAGTGGTGCGTTTCGGCGGAATCTACGGCGGCGGGCGGGATTATGTGCTGCGCAAGGTGGAGGCCGGGGAGCCCTGCGACCCGGAGCACTATACCAACCGTATCCACCATCGGGACTGTGTCGGCATTCTGCGGCACCTGGGCAGGCCGGAGGTGGCTGACGGCGTCTATATCGGCGTGGACGACGACCCGGCGCCCCAGTGCGCGGTAATGGATTACGTCGCGGAGTTACTGGGCTGCGCGCCGCCGCCCCGCCGACCGGGAGGCGGCGGCTGGTCGCGGGCCGGCAGCAAGCGGTGCAGCAACCAGCGGCTGAAGGCCACCGGCTACCGGCTGCTCTACGCATCGTTCCGGGAGGGGTACGCCGAGATCGTCAGAACCCTGCGCTCGTAGAAGCCTTTCGAGGGGGCCCGAAAAACCGGCCGTGTGTGGGGCGAACCTCCTTGCGGGGGGCAGTAGCGGAGCCGCGTTCCACCGCCGAATCAACCCCCGGTCAGGGCAAGCGGCGTCCGGGGGTGTGGAGATCGCCGTCCTGCGCCGCGAAGTAGGCGCTGAGATCGCGGATCTCCCGATCCGACAACGCTTCGGCAATGTTGGTCATAATCTCGTGTTGGATCTCGCCCGAACGGTAGCGCTCCAGCATGACCATCAGATAGTCGGCGTGCTGCCCGCCGATCTTGGGATAGGTCGGGTCGATCGGCTCGTTCCCACCCTCCCCGTGGCAGGCAATGCACTCATCGGCCCGCTCCGCGCCGGCTTGGGGGTCGCCCCGTTGGATGGCCTGAGCCTGCAGGGCGGCCAGCGCGACCACCGCGGCAGCAGCTGCCGACGGCAACCTTCGCGCCTTCACGGCTGCTCCTCCCCAGCGAAGAACGCCGCGACATTGCGAATATCCTCTTCAGAGATGCGGCCCGCCTGGGCGCTCATCGTAGGGTGGTCGCGCCGCCCTTCGCGATAAGCCACCAGCGCCTCTTCCAGGTATGCGGCGCTCTGGCCGCCGATCTTCGGCACATGGTAGGAAGGGTAGGTATTCCGATACCCCTCCACACCGTGACAGCCGAGACAAGTTTGCGCCGTCTCGGCCCCCGCCGTCGGATCGCCGACCACCACCCCGATAGGCGCCACGACAACCAAAAGCGCGGCCACTATTCGGCTCGATGCGCGAGGCATGCCCCCCTCCTTCCCCTTCGAAATCCCACTCCCTTTACTTATAGACGAACTCAGCAAATAGAAAAGGTCGACGAGGCCGAGCCGTCATACGGCCGGCACGTCAAATCGCTGACCCGGGCCTGGGGCGGCCCTTCGCGCAGCCACTCCCGCATCGCCTCCAGGGCCGCCGGATCACCACACGCCACCACCTCGACCCGGCCGTCGGGGAGGTTCCGCGCATGGCCGGTCAGCCCCAGGCGCCGAGCCTCCTTCTGGGCGCTGGCCCGAAAAAACACCCCTTGGACTCGCCCCGCCACCAGACACTGCATACACTCGCTCATAGCGATCCCGCCTCCGGCCGGTTTCACCAGGCACACCATTTACGCCTCGTAGAGGTCGTCCAACGGAATATCGAGAGCCCGCTCAAGATCTTGATCGACCGCCAATAGCGCCTCGGCCAAGCGGCGATCTCCCGGGCCGTCACCCCCGGCCACCGCCTCCGCCCTGGGCAGCGTAAACGGCTGACTGCGGTAGAGTTCGGCCACCGTAACGCGGGAGAGGTCTCGCGCCAACAGCCACTCGCCATCGGCCGACAACTCCACCAGCCGCGCTTCGCGCAGGCCGGACAGGGCCCGCTCCAAGGCGGGCTCTCCGGCCGTCGGCTCCAGACGAAGAAGCCGCTCCGTCGACAGTCCGCCGCCCTTCTTCTGAGCGCCGCGCAAGTGGCCAAGGAGGCGCACCGTGAATACCAGGGTCCAGCGGGGGTCCAGAGATCCGCCGGCACGGAGCCGAAAACCGCGCAGCGCCTGGGCCACCTCAGCGCCGCCAAGGATGATCAACCAGGAAATGTAGATCCAGATCAGGAAGATCGGAAGTGCGGCCAAGGCCCCGTAGATGGCCTCGTAGGTGGGCACCCAGGTCACGAACCACCCGAACCCGATCTTCGCCGTCTCGAAGAGCACCGCCGCAACGGCGCCGCCGATGACGGCGTGCCCCAACGGTACGCTGCAATGGGGCACCACCGCATAGAGCAACGCGAAGGCGACCATCTGCACCAGGAAGGGGATGATCGCGAACCCGAGCCCAACGACCATCGAGGGCGGCTCCAAAGCGCCGAGCAACGCGGTCCCCAGATAGGATGTCACCACCAAGCCGACACCCACCAACAACGGCCCTAAGGTAAGCACCGTCCAGTAGACCATGAAGCGCTGCACCGGCGGGCGGGGGCGCTGCACCCTCCAAATGTCGTTCAAGCTGCGTTCCACCGTCCCCATCAAGAGCAGCGCGGACGCGGCGAGGCCGAGAATGCCGACCGCGGTTACGCCGGCGGCGCGCGCGACGAACCGCTCCAGGTGTTCATCCACCGCCTCACCGGCCGCCGGTACCAGGTTCGCCACCAGGCCGGCGCGCAATTGCTCGGTCACGCCCTCGAAGACCGGGAAAGCCGCCAACACCGAAAAACTGATCGTCATTAGCGGAACGATGGCCAGCAACGTCGTATACGCCAGCGTCGCCGCGCTCTTGAGGCAGGCATCACGGCGCAACCTTCCAAGCAGATAGACGGAGAACCCTTCACAAGCGGCGCACGCCGGGTTGCCGCGGATCCGTTCCAGCCGGCTCCACACCCTCTCGGCAATCCTCTCACGCATCGCCTTCTTCTCCTTATTCTATGCGGCACGCTATTCAACGGCTTGCGGCAACGATTAGAATGCGGGACCGCGCACGCCGGAGACCTGCAAGTGACCAGGATTTTAGTGCTCTACTATAGCCGTACCGGGGCCACCGCCGACATGGCCCGGCTGGCCGCGCGAGGGGTGGAGTCTGTATCGGAGGCCGAAGCGGTGCTGCGCACCGTGCCAGCGGTCTCACCGGTCACCGAAGCGACCGCCCCTGAGGTCCCTGAGAGCGGCCCGCCGTACGCCGCCCTTGAGGATCTGGAGCACTGCGACGGCCTCCTGCTCGGCAGTCCGACGCGGTTCGGCAATATGGCCGCGCCGCTGAAGCACTTTCTCGACACCACCGGCAGCGCCTGGCTCTCCGGCGTGCTAGCTGGCAAGCCGGCCGGCCTTTTCACCTCGACCGGGAGCCTCCACGGGGGACAGGAGAGCACGCTGCTATCGATGATGCTCCCGCTCCTGCACCACGGAATGCTCATTGTCGGCATCCCCTACACCGAGGCGGAAGTGGGGACAACCCGCAGTGGCGGCACGCCTTACGGCGCCAGCCACTGGGCCGGCACCGCGGGCGACATGGAACTGACCGGCGAGGAGCGCCGACTCTGCCACGCCCAAGGCCGGCGGGTGGCAGAGACGGCACACCACTTGAGGGCAGCGTGATCAAGGCGTCCACACTCCACAAGGCCGCGGTGACCGCCTACCTGTCGCTTTTCGTTCTCCTGATGGCCTGGCTCCTGTGGCTCGATCCTCCCGATGAGGCACTGCGATCGATCGCCCTTATCACCCTGGTCGGTCCGCTGCTCATCCCCCTTCGCGGCGTCCTCTATGGGCGGCGATACACGGTAGCGTGGAGCACCATCATTATTCTGATCTACTTTGTTCACGGCGTAACCAGCGTCGCTGTTTCCGGCCCCGGCCGGTGGCTCGGCATGGCCGAGATCGCATTGGCGGCGATCTATTTCACGACGGCGGTTTCGTATGTCCGCCTCTCGTCGCGCCCGGTTCACCGAGCACCTCACGGATGAACGGCACGGTAAGGCGTCTGCCCTGCGCCAGCGAAGCGGCGTCCAGCCGGTCCAGAAGGCGCAACAGATGGACCAGATCGCGGCTGCATCGGGTCAACAGGTAACGAGCCGCCTTCTCCGGCAGATCGAGCCCCGACTCCCGCGCCTTCGTTCGCAATACGGTCAGCCGGACCTCGTCATCGGGAGTGCGCACCCGTATCACCAGCCCCCACCCCAGACGTGACGCTAGATCGGGCAGCCCGAGCCCGAGGGCGGCCGGCGGCTGCCGCGCCGCCATCACCATGGCCGTCCCCCTCTCATGCCCGCGGTTATAGAGGTGGAAGAGGGCGTGCTCCCATTGACGCCGCCCGGCAATGCAGTCGATATCGTCCACTGCCAACAGCCGTACCCCTTCCAGCCCGTCCAACAGCTCCGGTCCATGCTCACCAAGCTGACTCAGCGGAAGGTATGCCGATGCTGCGCCGACGGCACCGGCTCGCCGGCACGCGCCTTGAAGAAGGTGGCTCTTGCCGCCTCCCGAGGGACCGTGCAGAAAGACGGGAACCGGGTCGCCGGCGGCGGCGGCTTCCACCGCGGTCACGGCCTCGGCATTGGAACCGGGGACGAAACCCGCAAGATCCGCCCCCTGATCCCAGCGGATACCGAGAGGTAACTGCACCGGAACCGATCCTCCACCGCCCGCGGATGCCCGAAACGAAGGCATTTCCAACTCCAACTGAATCGCTGCGGCCCCAGCCGCGACTTTGGACTGTCCGAAAACCACTGGTACCCTGCGAAACGATAATAGCTTCACGGAAACGATAGAGTATGCGCCGCTACGCTCCCGCTTTGATTGTTGCCGCCTGGGCGGCCACTGTCGCCGTTGGCGCCGCCACGGCTCAAGAAGTTGGCGAAACCGAGGCCAGCGCCTCCCTTGGAGCATCGATCACCAAGGGAAACACCGATACCGAACGCTACAACGCCGCTGTCGATTACCGGCAACGGACTGAACGCAATCGGTACATCGCCGGCCTGGATCTCAACCGCGGCAAAAGCGAAGGGGTAGAAGATACCCATAACACCCGCCTCTTCGCCCGCTACGACCGCTTCTTCAACGGTCCGTGGTACCTGGACATGTACACCTCGCTGTTGCAGGACAAAGAGCGCGATCTGCGCTACCGCACCATGGTCGGCGCCGGCGCCGGCTACCAATTCTTTGACACGTCCGAACTCCGGCTCTCCATCGAACTGGGCCCCGGCTATCTGCGGCAACAGCGTTACGATGGTGACAGGGAGAGTGAAGTCACCGCGCGATGGGCCACCGACTACCGGCAATTCTTTGGCGACCGGGCCGTGCAACTCTTCCACAACCACGAAATCGTGGTGCCGACCGATGACAGCAACGCGTGGATGGCCATTACCCGCACTGGCGTGCGCACCCCCTTATCCCAAAATCTCTCGGCCAGCCTGCAATTGAACTACGACTACGACCACGCCCCGCCGGAAGAGACAAGACGGTACGACTCGGTAACGTTACTCAATATCGTCTTCGAGTGGTGACGAGGAGCGCGGCGGCTCACCGCAGCCAACGGTAGGAGTGCGCGGCACCGGCAGCGCCACCGCTCCCCGCCTCCAACGTGGGCAACGCTTCTGCCATCAAGGATGGAGCGGTGTCCAACTCCTCCAGGATCCGCTCCGCGTCCCGCTGAATGGTCAAGCGAACGCCGACACGGGCGCCGGACACCCGGTAGACATCCACCTCCAACACCCCGTTGATCCCCTCCAGATACTCCATCACCTCGGCGTAATCCCGCAGCCCCTCGATACCGATCACACCGATCTCCAGTACCCTGCCTGCGTGCCGCCCGGGCACCACCGCATATCGCTGCGCCATGGCGGCCGAGGCCTGATCGAATCCCCGGCCGACCACTCGCTGCAAGTCGCCGGGCCCGGTCTGAAACTCGAACTGCTCGCTGCCGAGATAGAGCGTCCACCGGCCGCGCCAAGCGCCGGTGCGGGCGGACTGCCGCAGCGCGGCGGCCAACACCGGCCCGCTGCCGTAGCGCTGTGAGGCGCCCCGAAGGGTGCTGTCAAACCCGCCCCATATCTGTATGAAACCGACCTGTCGGCGATCCTCCAGATCGAGCATGGGAAAGAGCAGGGGGATCGCCCGCTCCCGCGCGGCGTTGGTGAACGCTTCGTAGATAGCGCCCCCGTGATCCCGTACCAACAACTCCCGCCGGCCGTCGGCATCTACCGCCGCCCACGTCAACACAGGCACACGATAGGCGTCCCAAACGGCAATACGCTCTTCCCCCAAGTGCTGACGCAGCACTTCACCGTCGAAACGAAGCTCCAGGGCCTGTCCCCGATCGGCGCGGATGTACCGGAACCCTTCCAGGTAGTGCTCCGGATCGTCGAGCAAGACTCCGGCGGGATGCCCCTCCAAACCGTCGTAAACCCCGATCATGCGCGCCAGAATGCGCTCCAGACCTCGCTCCACCGCGTCCAGCCGGTCCGCATCGCTGCGGCTCTCCACCGGCACCTCGACGGTAAAAAACGATTCCACCGCAAAAACCGCCGGGGCCAGAAGCACGCCGGCGGCGAGTATTGCGATTTGCCTCCATCGCCGTATAGCGGCGGCGATGCCGCATCGGATTGGTCGCGCCATGCTCGGTGGGTCGGCGGTTGATCAACGAGTGGGAGCCTAAAATACCACGGGGAAGCCCGCCAAGTTGAGTAGGCGATACTATATGGCCTTTACGGCAAGTCATGCCGGGGCGGCGCTCCCTCCGGGGACTTTAGCGGAGCCGCGGTCCGCAGCCGGATCAGCCCCGTAGGGCGCGCACAGGGATGTGCGCGCCGGCCGGAGCGCAGGATGCGCGTCC
>SKJZ01000227.1 GCA_007121755.1 Halorhodospira sp.
ACCGACCAAGTCACCGACCAAGTCACCGACCAAGTCACCGACCAAGTCGGCCCGGAGGTGAGTCGCTTGCTGACGGCCATGTCGGGTGAGATGACACGGGCGGAGTTGCAGGAACGTCTCGGCGTGAAGCACGTGCCCCATTTCCGAAATGCCTATTTGCGGCCGGCGCTGGATGCCGGCTGGATCGAGTTGACGATCCCGGACAAACCCAATAGTCGTTTGCAGAAATACCGCCTGACGGCAGCAGGTCGGGCACTGCTGGCAGCCAGGGAGCACAAGGAGTAGCCATGAGCGATGTGGGGAACTGTAAAGGCACTGTGCGGACAGGCGGCTGCCTTTGAGTAGGCGATCTTGGATCGCGTCTAATGGGGAAACGATGTTCGGATTCATAGGCCGTGTTCAGCGTTCCGTATTCAGTCAACTCCGAGTCTGGTATGCGGGGCAAATCGGCCACCTACCGGACAGCCTAAGTCCGGAGAATATCCGCCAGGGCAAGGCCATCCGGCGCAATCCCACGCTCACCGAGCACGGCAGCCACATCCTGCCCTATCGAGGCATGGGCAGCGGCATCCCCCGCGCCCTGAAAGCCTGGTCTCAGATCGACCTGGTAGACGATCCGGCGGGCAATAAGTTCAGCACCGTGATCTGGCGACCTCAGCCGGAGTGGACCGGGGAAGTAACCGGGGAAGTGTTTTCCCGATATAGAGATTGTGCAGACGCTGTCTGCACAATTGAGCTGGAGCCATTTCGTCCTGCTGATCGGGTTGAAGGATGAACTGCAACGCGAATTTTATACCGAGCTCTGCCGGCTCGAACACTGGTCGGTACGCCAGTTGCAGGAACGCATCCAGTCGATGCTGTTCGAGCGCAGCGCCATCTCGCGCAAGCCGGAACAGACCGTTCAGGCCGATCTGCAGGCCCTGCACCAAAGCGGCCGGCCGTCCACCGACCTGTTGCTCCACCGGCAAGCTTGGCGGTCGTCGTGGATGGAGACTGGTTCAGTGTACCAATGCGTCCCCTACGACGCTGGCCTGACAGTTATGCCAAGAACATGGTGAGGTGAAGCCGTGAAACTCAAAGTTGTGATTCACGAAGCAGAAGAAGGCGGCTATTGGGCGGAAGTTCCGGCTATTCCGGGGTGTGTGGCCCAGGGAGAGTCCTTCGATGAGTTTCTCGGGAACATCTACGAGGCAGTGGAAGGTTGTTTGTCAGTGGAACTTGACAGTGTTCATCTCGAGTCAACGGACAAGGTCATGGAGATCGCGGTTTGAAGGCTGTCTGCGGGGCTTCTTTGGCATGAACCGGGCGGACGCCGTCTCACCCTGAGAGTCGCCCATGGCCAAGATCACCATTGACCTCCACGACTGCTTCAACCACGGTCGGCTGTTCGTCCACTTCCGCCACTAGGGAACCATCCAGAGCCTGAGCCTGGCAACGCCTATTATAAGATTGGTAAGGTACATTGGCCTTGTGCATCAGGGTGAGCCGCGCGGTAGCTGATGGGCGCTTCCGGGCGACCGACGCTCGAGCGGCCAATGTGCCATAAGGAGATGCAACTGGATGGCGCCACCGAGGGACGACTCACCTATAGGCGACGGCAACGCCCCCCTCGCCGACTACTCCAAAATCGCTCTGGAACTGGCTGAACAGACCAGCGTCCCTACCTTAGTGCCGTTGCTGCGGGCTCGACAGCGCTGGCTGCTGATGATGGAGTTGCTGCTTGGCCATGCACCGGTTCGGGGCGGTCGCACGCGGGACTTCCCTTTTTCGCCCCAGCGCCGCGCCAGTGCCGAACTGACTACGGCCCTGGCATCGGCCAGCGAGACCGTTCGTCCGGGTCGCACCGATGCCTCTGCCACCGTCACCGCCCATGGGGTGGTGGTAGCGTTGCACGCCATGGAACTGGCAGCCATGGGCCGTTGTACAGCCACCGGCCTGGATGACGAAAAGCGCTACACCACCGCCTTGACCGCTCTGCTGGAATATCTCTTGCCTTCGGGCGAGCGCCAACCCTTTTTGGATCTGTTCGGGTTGAATCATCAAGGTCAGGAGCGGCAGCCGAGGGCGGTGCGCCGCTATCACCGGGAGCATCTGAAATGGGCCCGCGAGGCGGCGGCGCTGGCCGTGGTTGCCCCGGAATATCCGCGCAGCGGATGCCGACAGGCATTGATCCGGCACTTCCAACTTCGACCACAGACGTTGGAAATCCTGGATCGGCACCGGCTCGATCTGGTGTTTTTAAAGGTGAAGGGTGCCCAGTCGTTTCTGGATACCTGCCGCAAGCCCTTTATCCAACGTGGTGCCAGTGCTTGGTGCTCGCAGGTAGCGGCCCGCGCACGGGATCTGTGGGCTGATGGAGAGGATCCGCCGTGCAGCGTGCTCATCGATTGCGATGCCATTACCATCCTGGCCATGCCTGCGGAATGCGCCCCGGCCGACCCGGAGCCGGCCTTGCGATCTGCCTTCCTGGCATCCGACGACCCCCACCATCTGAGTGCCGAGTTCGTAGCGCGCTATTATCCGCGGTTAATGCCATACCGCCACGCCGCCGTCGCCGAGGGGCAACCGACGGCAGCGGTACTACCTACCCTGGGTTGGCAGCGGCGCACGGGGGTCAGTCTCTTCGACCTGGCGATCGAACGTGCACCTCGTCCGGAAGAGGCAACCCATGCTGCGAACGGCCATACTTTGGTTTTGAGTCCCCCTCAATCGCCACCCCCCGCCCCCTGTTCCGGCCACTCCGAAACGCCGCACTTCCGGGATCCCGACTATGCCGTTCCTGTCTGGTACCACCCCAGTGGCGACCAGAAATATGGGTTTGCGGGCACTGTCTTCAGTCTTGCGGAAGTGACATACGCCCGCATGACCGGCCCGGCCATCGCGGCACTGCTGAAAGATCACCACGGGTTGGTCCTGCAGCGCCCAGGAACGCGCCGCGAACTGCTACGCCTGACCGGATGCAGCAGTGACGAAATCGCCTATCTCAAGTACGACGGAGACGCCGTGGGCCGTCGCTTTGGTGATCTGCCACTGCTAAGCCGTCCGGCGCTCAGTATCCGGCTGGAGACACTGATGCGCGGCGCCTGGCTGGAAGCGGTGGCCGCCGTGGTTCGCGGCTACAGGCTCAATGCCAACCCGGCCGACCTACTCTACCTGGGTGGCGATGATCTGTTGATGTCCGTCCCCGCACCGCTGGTTCCGGCTTTTGTGGACGCATTTGACGAGGCGCTGGGGCGGTCATCTGATCCCATGGCGGGACTGACCTTTACATTCGTGGCGATACCTGAACAAGTTGCGCCCGTCAGCCGCCTCGGAATGGCTGGGAAACTCGCAGAAGGGGAAGGCGGCGCCATCACAGCGGTCAACCGCGCCTTGGACGAGACAAAAGCTGCATTCCGGAGCGGCGGCATACCGTCTCCGCCGGCCCCTGGCATGTGCGCGATCCCGTTCCATGGGAGACACACTCGGGGCGCTTTTTTGGTCAGAGAACACCACCACCGTACAGATACCAAGATTCCAGCAACGGACGAACTATGAGCGCGGACGTCACCTTCCAGGAGCTACGCGGCCCGGCGCACCAGGGCGACACGATCTTCATCCATCCGCGGGCTGAACAGGCCGTTTTGATTGCAGGGGTCGCCGGCGAGACGGCTACACAGGCCCTCACAGCGTGCCGCAACTGGCTCACCGAGCACGCCGGTGAGCGTGCGCTCCAGCCGCGCCGAATTCTCGAAGCTCTCCATAAACAACTCTGCGGCCACGGAAGCGCAGCGGAAGCCGCCGTCGTGACCCGTGTCCGTGGGCGCTTCCAGGTGGACTACACCGGCGCCGTCGGACTCTACCGCATCCAAGAAGCGGGCAGTGTGCAGCCATTGATATCACCGGAGGGCGTGGCCGGACGTGCCCATCTGGGCGGGCCGAACTTTCCGGAACCGGGCAGCCATATTCTGGATCCGGATGACGATCTCTTCCTGTTAGGTGATGGGCTTGATCCCCAGGCGTTGCGTGACACATCCCTCACGCCGGAGGATCTGCGTGATTCAGCTCCGCAACAGACACTCTCTTCTCTTGCGGCAGGCCGGCAGTGGTCGGCGTTGCTCTTTCCTGTCGCAGAGCAGGTGAATATGGTTCGCGCCGAATGGCCTTGTGACCCGTTCCGGGGGCCCCAGGAGGAGCGGCGCCATGAGCGCAAAGGGCTGCAACGCATCGCCGACCACCTGTTTAAGCATTCGCGGCTTCACCACTTCCGTATCGTGTCGTGCCCGCCCGCCATCGGCGCCCGGTCTTCTCGGCTTTACGACGGGCTATTGCTCTGCCCTGTCGGCGCCTTCCTCCTGGAACTCAAGGATCACCGCGGGCGGATCACCCTTCATCTGGAGGGAAGCAACCCGAACCGCTCCATGGTCATTGAAACGCCGGACGGGGACCGCCGCGCTGAGGCGGATCCGGTGCGCAAGTTGCGGGACGGGCTGCGCTCCGTGGGTGACCTGCCGGCCTTGCGTGGGCTGGATACCCAGGCGCGGCGCCACGGCACGGTCGTCTTTACGCATCCCGCCGCAGAGGTAATCTGTCGAACGGCTGATGGAGAGCATCCTCTACCCTACTGGCACGGAGACGTGCTTATCACGCGACCACAGGATCTACCGGATGCACTCTGGCGGCGCGGCAAGGAGTACTGCGGCAAGCGGCTGGACCGCCCAGCCGTCACCCCGGACGGACTGGACTATCTGGCCAAATCCATCTTGGAGCCTGAGGATGGCCCCGCAAATGTGCAGCCGGGAGGAGGCTACGAGGTGGATTTTGATCATCCGCTGAAGGAGGAATCTAACGAATATTACACCGTATTCCCGGCTACTTTCGCGGGCGACGCCGTGTGGGCCAAGCGGTTTGACCTTCCCTCCATGTCCGGCACATCGCGCGCAGCCGAACTACAGCGAATTGGACGTGAAACGGGGGTGTTGCACCGCCTCAGCCGACGACGCATCCCCGGCATCCCATATTTCTATGAGAGCCGGGATACCGAAGAAGCGCTCTATGTGTTCCTTGAGCCAGCAGCGGCGCAGACCCTGGAGGGGTGGCTGGCCACCAACCCCGACCGAAGCGCGCGCCTACGGCTGATGCGCAGCGTGGCCACCACTCTGAAGGCCTTGGCGGACCTGGAACCGCCGGTGGTGCATCGTGCCGTTCACCCGCGCAACATCCGCGTCACCGACTTCGGCGAACCGCAATTGGTCCACTTCGAACTCTGCCAGAGCGATACCCTTGCCACCGTGCTGGTGGATGCCCGTCGCACCTTCCGCGAGGCGTACCAGGCCCCGGAAGTGGGTGAGCCGGGTAAGCGACTGACCCCCGCCGCTGACGTCTATAGCTTCATGCTCTGCCTCTACTACGTGTTGGCCGGCGAGGAACTGGTGGCCGACCGGAGCACCGCTTTCCGTCAGCGGGCGGCACGCCAGCGCAACTACTACTCGCAGTTGGTGAAGTCGCTTGGCCTGTCGCCTGAAGAGGCTTCGCTCTGGCAGCGCGGCCTCCACGAAACGGCAGCGGAACGACCTGACTTTAGGGAAATAATCGAGGCAATCGAGCGATGGCTGGCGCTGTAAAAGAACTGGAACAACTGCTTAAACGGCACGATCTGGAATACATCCGCACCTGCTACGAAAGCTCCGCCACCGGCCGTGCTCTCTATCAGGTCCGTCACCGTCTGTTGGGTGTGCAATACGCTTGCAAGCGCCTGAACCTGAAGCGGGAGGACGAGCGCACCGTGCGCCGGGAGGTAGCGGCTCTCAACCGGCTGCCTTTCGGCCTCGCACCTCGCTGCCACGCTCTGCTGCGCGAAGGCGGCTTTGTTCACCTGCTGCTCGACTGGGTGGACGGGCAGTCCATGGCGGACCGCTACCCGGAACCACCGACCGAAGGGCGCGCCCTGGGCGAGCGTTTGCTGGCACTGGAGTACACCGCAGAACGGGTCGCCGCACTCCACCGGCAGAAGCTTATCCACCGGGATCTAAAACCCGAGAACGTCCTGCTACAAGCGGATCGCCAACAGGTCCGCGGGGCCTGCCTCGTGGATCTGGGTGTGGCGGTCCAGGACCGGGGCCTGGAGGAGGGGACACGTGGCTACCGGGCACCGGAGCAGGCACTGCGCCGCGATCGCAGCCTGAGCTTCGCTACCGACATCTTCGCTCTGGGCCAGATCGGCTGGTTTCTGGTCACCGGTGCGCCCCACACGCTGGAGTACAACGCAGATTACAGCGGCTGGCGGGACGATGGCCCACCACTACTGCCCGCCTTCGTGCCCGATGGTGTGGCTGTGACCCTGGAGCGGGCCACCGCCTTTGACCCCGGCAGCCGGCAGCGCAAAGCCGCCGACCTAGTCCATGAATTGCGCCGGCTGCGCAACCGTCTACAAGGAGGGAAGCGGTGATGCATACTCCTGATCCTGCCAGTGAGCGTCTTTCCTTCTGGCGCGACGATCAGATCCGCGATTTCGAGGGTCCGATTCCGCTTCTAATGCCCACAAGCCGGGATATCCGCGGACGCAGCTGGCCCGCTGATGGTCCGTCCGAAGAGTGGATACTGGATACACTGGAAGAAAGCCGTTGTGTGTGGATTTATCGGGAGGGCGACTTCCTGCGTCTGCTGACGGCCAACCTCGGCCTGCGGGTCTCGGAAGGTTCTGGCAACAAGGGTCCCAGGCTCTGGCTCAAGTTCGTCGAATACGCCACCAACCATCATCGCATGCGCGCCCTTTCGCAGGGTATCCAAGTCCGGCATGAGGGCGTCTATGGGCTAACGCCCCAGGAAATGAGGCTGCAGTGGGAGAATAAGTCCTCTTACTGGTTACGGGGGTACTACGTCGAACGCCTCCAACACTTGATCAACCAGAACACTCCCGCGGATGAGGACGACCCTACCGGTACCGGTGTAACAACAGGGCCGTCCGTCACCGCCGAGCAGCACGATGTGCTCGACACGCTCAACGACTTCATCGAAGCCGAATTTGCGGAGGAGGAGCGGCTGGCCCAGCAGACGCCACCTTTCCACTACGGCGCCCTGAAGGCACTGCCGCGAAAACAAGTGCGCCGGCAATTCTTCGAGCTTGAGCTCGCCCCTGAGGATCACCGCCGTCTCTTGGGAAACCCGCCGTCGCTGCTAGGCCCAATGGACCCGGGCGGCGAGCCTTCCGGCATACAGTTGGAGTTACACCACGCCCGCCCCGACCGCAAACGGCCGGTGATTCACGTGAGCGTGGAGCGACAGATCGAACACCGGGATTTGCCGCCGGAGGGAACCTTGGTTGTAGCCGCCATCCCTACCCTGCGGCAGGTGCGCGGCCGGGTGGTTGAAGCGCTACGCGAGCATCGCACCGCCAACCCGTGGCTGCTCTCGCTGCTCGCAAATGAGTATCAGTGGCCGGATGCGGAAGCAGCGGATGTGGATTTGCTGGACTGGAAATATCCGCCCAACCCTTCTCAAATGCGTGCCTTCAGGGTAGGTGCCCGCACCCCCGACTGTGCCTTAGTGCTGGGGCCACCGGGAACCGGCAAGACCACCGTGATCCTCAGTTGGGTGCGCCACTTCGTAGCGCGGGGTCAGCGCGTTCTGGTGACGTCGCAAAATAACAAGGCCGTGGATAATGTCCTCGAAAAGCTGGTGGAAGACGACACCATTGAGTGCCTGCGCATCGGCAACGAAGCGCGCATCAGCTCTACCCTCCAGGGAGCGCTGCTGGATAGTCGCGCCCCGGAGATCCAGCGGCGCATGTTCTCGGCTCAGAACACCACCCTGGAATTTCTGGCAACCGCGCGCCCGCTGCTGGAGCGACTGACGGCCCACCGGGACGAGCTTACCCGCCTCAGCCGCGACCGCGATCACCGCCGACGGCAACTGAAGGAGCGAGAGGAGGCGCTCCAGTGTGCCGAAGACGAACGCAAGGTCTTCGCTCGGCGAGCCGGGCTCAACAGGAAGCAACAGAACGATTACCAAGAACGCGCCGCGGCCCGGCTCGAGCCGGGCCGCCACCCTTGGCTGGAACCGTTGCGGCGGGTGGCAGTATGGCCGGCCAACTTTGCTGATCGCTGGCGAGCCAAGCGCAGGGAGCGCCTGGCTCGGCGACTGGAACATCAGGAACGCAAGATCGCACGTACCGTGGCGAAGCGCCGCGCCCGCTGTGAGGAGGCACGCCAGACGCTGGACGCGGTGCTAGCCGATATGGCCGGCTATTTTCCGGATCAGATCGCGGATGAGGAACTCGGGCGGGCACTCGGAGTACCCGGTGTTGATGATCTGGACCCTGCTGCATTGCCGGCCTGCATGGAGCGGCTGGAACGGCTGGAAAAGGACGTGGAATATTGGTTCGAGTCGCTCCGTAACGAACGGCAGCAATCGCTCTACCGGCTCACGCTGGAGCATGTGGACGTAGTCGGCGCAACCTGTGTCGGCATTAACACCAGGCAGCTCTTCCGGGAACTGCAGTTCGATGTAGTGATCGTTGACGAGGCCGGGCAGATCCAGCCGCACAACCTCATTGTGCCGCTCTCCCGAGCGCCCAAGGCGATCCTTGTGGGCGACCACAAACAGTTGCCGCCGGTGGTCCAAGACGAGGTAGCCGAGGAGATCGAGCAGCGGGGGGCCGGCGACCGGCTCGACCTCTACCGCCAGAGCTGGTTCGAGCATCTCTGGGACCGTGTGCCCGAAGACCGGCGGGTCATGCTGGATACCCAGTTCCGCTGTCCCAGTGTCATCAGTGACTTCGTCTCGGAGGCGTTCTATGAGGGG
>SKJZ01000231.1 GCA_007121755.1 Halorhodospira sp.
CTGCCCCTCCGGTGTGGAGTACCACCGGCTGGTCGATCTCGGGCGCCGCCTGGTGGAGGAACAGGCCCCCAGGCCGTTCTCGCCGCTGCGCTGGGCCTTGAAGCGGTTCGTCCCCCAACGGGGGTTCATGAGTATTGTGGTGGGCGCCGCCCGGCTTCTTCCCGCCGCTTGGCGGCCCAAGACGGTCCCGCCCACGGGAGGACGTCCGGAGCGGTTACCGCCGGTTCGCCACCGGCGCCGGATGGTCGCCCTCCAGGGGTGCGTGCAACCCGCCACGGCCCCCTCCATCCACCCCGCCACGGTCCGATTGCTCGACCGGCTCGGCATCGGGATCACACCGACCGGCGACGGCTGCTGCGGCGCGGTGGATCTCCATCTGGGCGACGAGGAGACGGCCCGGCGGCGGGCCCGCGCTAATATCGACGCTTGGTGGCCGGAGATCGACGCCGGGGCCGAAGCGGTGGTGGTCCACGCCAGCGGTTGCGGGGTGATGGTCAAGGAGTACGGCCGGCTGCTAGCCGACGACCCGGAGTACGCCGAGCGGGCGGCCCGCATCGCCGAGTCGGCGGCGGACCCGGTGGAGATCCTGGAACGGGAGGCGGACCGCCTAACGCCCGCGGCTGGGGCGCCCCGGCGCATCGCCTTCCACGCCCCATGCACGCTGCAACACGGCCAGCGCCTCCAAGGCCGCACCGAGCGGCTGCTGAGCGGCATCGGCTTCGAATTGACCCCGGTGGCCGATCCCCACCTCTGCTGCGGCAGCGCCGGCACCTACTCGCTGCTTCAACCCGCCCTGGCGCGGGAACTGCGGGACCACCGCCTCACCGCCCTGACCGGCGGCGAGCCGGAACTGATCGCCACCGCGAATATCGGCTGCCTGGGCCACCTCGCGTCGGCGAGCCCGGTCCCGGTACGCCACTGGATCGAATTACTGGAAGTAGCGACGGCGACGGATCGCCCCCCACTCGGCAACAAGGGTGTCCGGCGATAACACTGCAGCCGTCCCCGCATCAGGCGGGCATCTGCAGAAACTCCCTGCGATAGTGCCGCAGCTCTTCGATCGAGTCGCGGATATCGTCCATGGCCAGATGGTTGCCGCCCTTGCGCACTCCGTTGGCAACTTCCGGGGCCCACCGTTTGGCCAACTCCTTGAGGGTCGAGACATCGATGTGGCGGTAGTGGAAAAACGCCTCCAACTCCGGCATCCACCGGGCCAGAAAGCGGCGGTCCTGACAGATGCTGTTGCCGCACATCGGAGAGACCTGGGGCGGCACGTGTGCATTGAGGAATTCAAGGGTACGCGCCTCGGCCTCCGCCTCACTGACCGCGCTGGCGCGCACCCGCTCGACCAACCCCGACCGCCCGTGTTGCCGCGTATTCCACTCATCCATGCCGCGCAGGATCTCGGCTTGCTGGTGGATCGCCATGATCGGACCTTCAGCCACCGGATCAAGGTTGCTGTCGGTGACCAGGGTCGCGATTTCGATAATCCGATCGTGAGTCGGGTCGAGGCCCGTCATCTCCAGATCGATCCAGATCAGATTCCACTCCGAGTAACTCATCCCACCCTCTACCGCATCGTCTCAGCCCGGCCCGGCCCACCCAAGCCTTGTATCAATGGCAACACCGATCCAGTCTAGCAGTTCGGATAGTGGCGTGAGGACCGGGACCAAGCATCAATCGGGCCACGGACGGCGCTGGCGCTCCTCGGGGGTCAGCAACTCAACACCGCCATCCAACCGCGGGGGCGCTTCATCCCCCGGTTCGAAAACCTGAGGCGCTTCATCCTCCGGTGGCGCCGGTTCCGGTTCGGGGACAGGCCCCGGCTCCGGAGACGGCTCCGGAGACGGCTCCGGCTCGGGGACCGCCTCCGTCTCGCGGGGCGGCCTGGCCTGTTCGCGCTCAAGGCGCTCTTCCGGGGTCAGCAAGTCGATCCTGTCGGGCTCCAACCGTTCCAGGCCGGCATCCACATCGGGCATGCGCTCGCGCTCGGCGATCGCCTCCATCGCCGAGCGGCTCATCAACAGTATGGAGATCCTCCGGTTCACCGCCGCGTACGGATCGTCGCCGTCGAAAGGCACAGTGTCGGCGTAGCCGACAATCTGCCCGAAACGCCCCCCGCCCAGTCCGGCCTCCAACAGCACCCGACGGGCGCTGTGGGCGCGGTCGGTGGAGAGATCCCAGTTATCGTAATCGGTCCGGTCGACGAAAGCGCGGGCATCGGTATGGCCGGAAATGCTGATCGGATTCTCTACTTCACCCAGAACGCCCCCCAGGCGGAGCAGGATCTCGCGGGCGAAATCGTGCAACCGGGCGCTTCCCAGATCGAACATCGGGCGATTTTCCCGGTCCAGCAACTGAATACGGAGACCGTCGTCGGTTACGTCCAACGTAATCTGGTCGTGATGCTCGTCGAACCCGGGCTCCTCCGTGAGCGCATCGTAGACCGCATCGGCGATGTCATACATCTCTTCCTGGTCGAGCCACTCTTCGGTCGTGATCGGGATATCGCCCATCTCGAGCGGGGTATCGGCGCCGCCCTCCAGATCGATCACCGTGGGAACACCGCCGACGGGGCCGCGCTCGACCAGCGTGGGGTCGCGAAAGTAATCCCCCACCGCGATGCGCGCCTCTTCATCGGCCGCCGCCAGGAGCCAAAGGACCAGCATGATCGCGAAGAGCGCCGTCATAAAGTCGGCAAACGCGATCTTCCAGGAGCCGCCGTGGTGTTCCTCGCCGTGCTTCTTGACCCGCTTGATGATAATGGGGCGGGTCTTGTTCTCATCGACCATAGCGGCGCCCCGGGGCTACTCCTCCTGCGTCGGCTGGTTGCCCACGCCCTTGACGTGATTCTCCAACTCGAAAAAGCTCGGGCGTTCAGCCTCGTACATCGCCTTGCGGCCAAACTCCACGGCCACTACAGGCTTATAGCCGTTGAGCACGGCCAGAAGGGTCAGCTTGATGGTCTCGAGGAACTTGGTCTTCTCGCGGGCCCGGTGTTTCATCGCCTGACTGATGGGGCCGATGGCGGCGTAACCGGCCAAAATACCGATAAATGTGCCGACCAGCGCGGCGGCCACCAAGCTGCCGATCTGCATGATATCGGCATCCAGATACCCCAACGCGATGACCACGCCCAGCAATGCGGCGATGATACCGAAGCCGGGCATCGCGTCCGCCACATTAGCGACCGCCGCGGCGGGGAGTTCCGCCTCCTGATGGTGGGTCTCCAGTTCCACATCCATCAGGTTCTCCATCTCGAACGGGTTCATGTTCCCGCCGATCATTAACCGGAGATAGTCACAGAGGAACTCCAACGCCGCATGATCGTTAAGGATGCGTGGATAGGCCTGAAAGATCTCGCTCTCGTGGGGGTTGTCGACATCGTCCTCAATGGAGAGCAAACCGTCTCGCTGGGCGCGCTGCAGGATCTCGTAGAGCAGCGCCAACAGATCCATGTAGTGCTCCTTGCCGTAAGGCGCGCCTCCCAAGATCTTCGGCACCGTCGCGATGACATCGCGAATCACCTTCATCGGGTTCGCGATAATGAACCCGCCGGTGGCCGCGCCGAAGATGATCAACAGCTCGTAAGGCTGCCAGAGCACTTGCAGATTCCCCCCGTGGCCGACATAGCCGACCAGCACGGAGAATGCGACCACCAACAAGCCTACAATCAGCAGCATGTTTGCCCTACTTCCAACCGGCTCTCAATCAATACGGACCGCGGCGGACTCGCCGACAGACTATTTCCCTCTGCCGCGGTATGGTAACCATTACGGGGGCGCATTGGCAGCCCGAGGATTTTCCTTTGCCGACGCAGTATGCCTAGAATGCTGCCATGAGCACATTCGGGAGCACGCGACGACTTATCGAATGGGTGGAAGCCCTCGACGGCATTAAACTGCCTCGTATGCCCCGCCACACCCTGGACGTCGACCTCGACGCCCGGCGCTTGGCCGAACAGATCTACGCCGACCCGGCCCTCGTCCTCTCTATGATCCGTCATATCAACTCCCGTTCCCGGCGCCATATGGACAGCCGGCTGCACAGCATGGAAGAGGCTGTCATCCTCTGCGGCGCCAACGGCGTCCAACAAGTGGCGGATAGCCTACCATCAGCCCAGTCGGCACTCACGAAAAAACGCTACCGGGGTTACTTACTAACTTGTGAACGGGCGGTCCACGCCGCGTGCCAGGCGCGCCTTTGGGCTGGCCGGCTGGCCGACATGCTCCCCAATGAGGTCTTTACCGGGACGTTGTTGCGGCACACCGCCGAATTGGCGATGTGGGCCCACCCGGAAGGCGTCATGGAGCTGATCCGGGAGATCGCTCCCGATCCAACTTACACGACGGACGCCGAGTACGTGACCCTCGGCTTCACCCTGGGCGAACTGAACAGTGCCCTGGCCAAGGAGTGGCGCCTCCCTTACCTGGTTTCCGAGGCATCGCAAGGTCTGGCCGCTAACAGCCGCTCCCCCCGTAGCTGGACCGTGGGTCTGGCGACCCGCCTGGCGGCCCTGGCCCCGGCGGGGTGGAACCACGCCGAGATGATCAACGTGCGCGAGGCGTTGGGCGAACTCCTGGAGATAGAGAGCGACGACGTCTACGAAATGATTGCCTCGGGGGCAAGGGAAGCCGCGGAGATGCTGCCGTGGCAACCGGTGACGTTCAACTCGCTGCTGCAGAAACCTGACCCCGAAACGGCCCCGGACGAGGCGGCGCCACCGGTGACTAGCCGCGGCGGGGTCTGCCTGGCCACCCGCTGGCCGATCGTCCGGCGGATACGCAAGGAGTTGGAAAGCCGGGACTACCAGCGCAGCGCGGAGCGCCTGACGCTGAAGGCGGAGCACCGGCACAGCGAAACCGACCACGTTGCCAACTTGATTGTCACCGGCCTCTATGACGGTCTTGGACTCAGCCGCGTGCTCTATGCTCAGATCCATGGAGACCACGAGACACTCTCTGCCTACATGCTCCGCGGAGTGGAGGGCAACCCCGTCTTCCACCGCTTCCGGGTCGATATCACGCCCGACACCCTGATCCGCGATATCTGTCAGCAACCGGCGGCCGTATGGGTCCGCCGGAGCCACTACCAAAAGCTCCAGCCACGCCTGCCGGCCGCGTTGCAGTCGCTTGCCGAGGGGCGCCCGTTCTATCTGGCCTCACTCTTCGCCGGAGATCGGATCCACGGCCTGGTCTACGCCGACCGCCACCGCGCGGACAACGACCTCGACCAATCCAGTTTCAACGCGTTCCGGAAGTTCTGCGCCTTGGGTGCGGTGCGTCTGGCCAATCCTTAAACCGCGTTTAACCGGGCGGCCACGCCATCCGCCGTCCACCCAAGAGGTGGAGATGGAGGTGGTAGACATCCTGACCGCCGTCTCCCCCACAGTTGAACACCGTACGATAGCCGGATTCGGAGATACCCTCCTTATCGGCCACTCGGCGTGCAACCTGAAAGATTTCGCCGACCAGATCACCGTCTTCGTCCGCCATGTCGTGGAGCGTGGGGATGTGGCGGCGGGGGACCACCAACACATGGACCGGCGCCTGCGGATCGATATCCTGAAACGCCACCACACGGTCGGTCTCATGGATCACTTTGGCCGGCAGCTCTCCAGCGACGATTTTGCAGAAAATGCAGTCGTTCATCTCCCCTTCTCCCAGGTACCTATCCTGTTACAACCGGCTTCTCGGGGGCCCCGATCATCCAAACTCCCGGCGCCCGGAAAACGCGTGAGAGAGAGTCCCGCGATCCACCCTCTCCAGCTCCCCGCCAACGGGCACCCCGTGAGCGATCCGGGTGGCCCGCACCCCGGCTTCCCGGGCCAACTCAAAAACGTAGTGCGCCGTAGCTTCGCCTTCCACCGTCGTGCCGGTGGCCAGGATTACCTCGGAGACTTCCCCTTCTCCAAACCTGCCCTCCAGGCGATCCAAACCCAACTCGGCGGGGCCGACTCCGTCCAACGGCGAGAGATGCCCCCCAAGGACGAAATAGAGCCCGGCGAAGTCAGTGGCCTGCTCCAGGGCCGCCACATCCGCGGTGCTCTCGACAATGCAGAGCACCGAGCGATCCCGCCGGTCGCTGCGACAGATGGCACAGCGCTCTTCTTCAGTAAGAACCCCGCAGTCAGCACACCGGCCGACGCTCTCCGCTGCGGATGAGAGGGCTCGGGCAAGCCGGTGGGCCGCCGAGCGATCCCGCTGCAACAGGTGCAGCGCCATGCGCTGGGCCGAGCGTGGCCCCACCCCCGGCAGTGTTTGCAACGCATCCACCAATTCGGCCAACCGTGGCGAAAAGGCGCTCATGATCCGCCGCGTCTCCGCCGGGTCACTGGAACGGCATCTTCATCCCGAAGGGCAGACCCAGCCCCTCCGTCATCCCCGACATGCGCTCCTCGCTCATACGGCGGACCTTCTCCACCGCATCGTTGAACGCCGCGGCCACCAAATCCTCAACCATCTCCGGATCGTCTTCGAACAGCGAACGGTCGATCGAAACCCGCCGCGCCTCCTGACGCCCGTTCATCACCACGGAGACCATGCCGGCCCCCGCCTCGCCGGTTACCTCCATGTTGGCAATCTCTTCCTGAACCTGCTGCATGTCCTGCTGAAGCTTTTGGGCCTGCTTCATCAGGTTGCCGAGTCCGCCCTTCATGGTCATACCCTCAATCTAGTTGCTGTCACGCGAATCACGCTGCTCGGACGCCCGCACAGATTGCAGCCGCCCATCGAATGCCTCGCAGATATCCTCGACCGCCCGATCGGCGGCCACTGCCTGCTCGGCCCTGCTTTGAGCCTGTTCCCGGCGATGGGCTTGCTCCAACGCCGGGGTCCAACCGGCATCGCCGACGCGGATCTCCACCCGGGTAACCCCTTCAAAGCGCCCGGCCAGCGCGGCCACCAGGCGCTCACGCCGCTCATCGCTAAGGAGATGGCGATGCGCCTCGTCCATTTGCAGGATAACACGCTCCCCCTCTTGTCCCACCCAGGCGCAGTGGCTCGCCATTGCGCCCAAGGCGCCGTCGAGGCCAGCGGCGATGGAGGTCCACACCGCCGCTCCCCCCCCCGCCGCGGGCGCCTGCTCCGCCTGCTCAGAGGAAGCCCGCGGGGACGGCTCCACCGGGGGTTCCGCCCCCTCCATGTCTTCCGCATCGGGCAATGGGGCCGGGGCTTGCACCGTAGTTTGCGGCCCCGCCGCGGAGTCCGCCCCAGTCGGCTCGAAACCGGCGACGGGCATCGCCAGCTGCGGCTCTTCGAGGGCGGCGGGCGGAACGACGGCGGCGGACGTTTCGATCCCCGACGCGACTTCATCGGTCTGACGGAAGGCGCCACCGAACCAAACGCCGCCGGCGAACACGGCAGCGGCAGCGGCTGCCGCAACCGGGATCGCCCGCGCGAAAGGAGAACGGCGCTGCGGGCTGGCCGGGCCGTGAGCGCCGCCCGCTGGCGCGTTTGGAAAAAGCGGCGGAAGCTCGGCCCGCGCATCGGCGGCCTCCCGGGCCGGCACGGCTTGGCCGCAGCTTCCGCAGAATGCGGCCCCCGGCGACAATGCTGCGCCGCAGTGCTCACAGAAACGAGTGGGGCGGGATAGGGAATCCATTTCGAAATAGCGGAGGCGCAGCCGCCTAGCGATACCTAGCGACGCCCCGCGAGATGTTCGCGGAGGATGCGCTTCAGCTCGGCGACGGCTTCGGGATCCTTGTAGGAGCCATGGTTGGTGGGCACAATCAGCTCGGAGGCCGCGCCTTCCTGATGCGAACTCCAGTATTCGACGACACCGTCGGAACTCTCCGGCGTGTCGCCCCGGCCGCGGTCGCCGATGATGCTGTGGTAGACCACTCCGGGCTTGTAGGGAGAGCGGTCGAGGGCCAGCACCACGGGCGAGTCCGGCCGCAGCGAATGCACGCTGGTGACCTTGCGCTTGAGGGGGACCTTGAGACCGAGATCCCTCGCTTCGCTGGCGCCGCCGCCGCAGAGGCTGCTCGTCGCCGAGACCATCGTCGCGGGGAGGCGCACGGTATTCGCGACCATTCCGGCAAGACTCATCTGGGCCATCTTCGCGCCGCGGTGCGGGGCGGAGAAGTAGACCGCTCGCCACACCCCCGGATCCGAGTCGAAGTAGACTAGCTGCCGAATTTCCTCGCGCCGCTCCGGCTCGATCTCGAGAGCATCGAGGGGGCGGTCGCTGAACTCGGACCAGAGGTTGTCGCCGAACTCGGTCACGAGCAGGTGGCTGAGGACGCCTCCCATGCTATGCCCCGCCACGACGAGGTCGCGAGAAAGCGGATCTCGGCCCCTCGGATCGTATTTCTCGCGCAGGGTCGAGAGTTCCTCCCGCAGCAGTTTGGCGGACTCGATGATGGGCAGGCTGCTCGGGTAGCTGAAGACCATGAACTGGTAGCGCTTCGCGATGTCGGGCTCGGCGTTCATCTCGGGAATGATGTCGCGCCAGATGATCGGCACGGAGATGAGCCCGTGGATGAGGAGGACGGGGATGCGGTCGGGGTCGTAGGGCTCGGCCAGGAAGATGCCCGAGCTCTCCAGCCGCTTGTTCGCCTTGAAGAAGCCCTCCAGCCCCCAGGCGAGTTCGTTGTGCCCCTGCAGCAGCAGCGCGATCGGCGCGGAAAAGTCGGCGGCGAGAGGCAGTTCGCGACGCCCCACCGCAACGCTCTCCTCGAGAAGGGGATTGCGCAGGGAGAACTTCACCTTGGCCCGCCCCTCGTCGATGCGGTCGACCCTGTC
>SKJZ01000075.1 GCA_007121755.1 Halorhodospira sp.
GCCGTGCCACAGGCTGAGGCTGACCTCCACCGTGCGCCCGGCCAGCGACGACGCGGTGGCCCCCACCAGTCCCGCTTCCGGCAGAAACGGCAGCAGTCCGAAGAGCAGACCCAGCGAGCCCAGCACCGCCGGGCCGGCGAGCATCGCCACCGGCGCCTCGTGGGGCTTCTTCGGCGTCTCCACCGGCGGGCCGTAGAAGGGGCGGATGGCAACGATGCCCGCCACCACCACCACCAGGATGCCGGTGAGCAGGGCCATCACCGCCAACACCGGCGCCAGATACGGCGCGCCCACCACCGCCTCCAGCATCAACTCCTTGGCGACGAAGCCGAAGAGCGGCGGGATACCGGCCAGGGAGAGCCCGGCCACCGCGGCCAGCGCCGCCGTCACCGGCATCGAGCGGCGCAGGCCGCCCATCTGCAGAACCTCCTTGGTGCCGGTCTCGTGGTCGAGGGCCCCGGCCAGCAGGAAAAGCGCCCCTTTGTAGAGCGAGTGGGCGAGCAGGAAGGCGCCGAAGGCGATCATCGCCTTCTCGGTGCCGATGCCGGCGAGCATGGTCAGCGTGCCCAGGGCCATCACCGTGGAGTAGGCGAGAACCTTCTTGATCCCGGTGCTGCGCACCGCCAGGTACGCCCCGGTGAGCATGGTCACCGCGCCCACCAGCGGCAGCACCGTCATCCACACCTCGGTGCCGCCCAGGGTCGGGTGGAGGCGGCCCAGCAGATAGACGCCGGCCTTGACCATGGTGGCCGAGTGGAGGAACGCCGAGACCGGCGTCGGCGCCGCCATGGCGTTGGGCAGCCAGAAGTGGAACGGCACCTGGGCTGACTTGGTGAAGGCGCCGAGCAGGATCAGGATCAGCAGCGGCAGGTAGAGCGCGTGCTCGCGCACCACGTCGCCGCGCTCCAGCAGCTCGCTGATGGTGTAGCTGCCGCCGGCGCCGGCCAGCATCACGAAGCCGGCCAGCAGCGCCAGCCCGCCGCCCACGGTGACGATCAGCCCTTGCAGGGCGCACTTGCGGGCGTAGGCGTCCTCGTGGTCGTAGCCGATCAGCATGTAGGAGGTGATGCTGGTCAGCTCCCAGAAGACGAAGAGGGTGATCAGGTTGTCGGAGAGGACCAGCCCCAGCATCGACGCCATGAAGGCGAGGATGAAGACGTAGAAACGCGGGCGGCGCTCATCTCCCGCCAGGTAGTCCCCGGCGTAGAGGAGGATGAAGGTGCCGATGCCCGAGATCAGCAGCGCGAAGAGGAGCGACAGGCCGTCGACGTAGAAGGAGAGATTGATATCGAGGCCGGGCACCCAGGCGTAGTGCATCCGGAACGTCTCGCCGGCGGCCACGCCCGGCAGGAACGTGGCGAAGTAGGCGGTGAGGCCCGCCGGGAGCAGGGCGAAGGCCCACCCGACGTACCGGCCCAGCCACGGGTGGAGCCACGGCACGAGGATCGCGAGTATGAATCCGGACAGTACCGCCAGGAGCATGGCCGTCGGGTCTCTCCTTGGAACGGACGGTCGCACCGGGGGGTGCGGGGAACAAGTACAACGGAGGGAGAAGGTACCGGGGACGAAGCGAAGTTACAAGACGGTCTCGTACCTTCTGATAGTTGGCCGGGCCCCGGAGTGTTGTTTACCCCGGAGCCCGGTCCAGCGAGACTGTCACCGATCAGAAGTTAAACCGGACCCCGCCGCCGAATCCGAGTTCGCCGTCGTAAAGATCCAGCATCCCGTAGGCGTCGAGATCGGGGGTGAGCGCGAAGAGCGCCTTGCCGTTGAGGCCGAAGTAGTCGAAGTCCCCGGTAACAAGACGGGCTTCACCGGCGAGCTGCAATTCGTCGGATATACGCGTGCGGACACCGCCCCGTACGCCGATGGCGGTATCGTCAACGCCGGATGTAGTGGTATCCCCAAAAAAGTTGGTGAAACTCACTTCCCACTCCTGATACTCCAGAGTCGGTCCTACCCAGGCTTCCGTGTCCGCATCGATCGGGATGCGGTAGCCGGCCCCGACGTGCCAAGTGGTCAGGTCGACATCGTCGCTGAGAAGTTGCAGGCCGCCGAAGGCGAACCACTCGTCGGTTATGCCATAGGACGCACGGAACTCCGGGCCGATGTAATCCTGGCTGCCAACGCTGGGGTAAAGGGTGATGCCGCCCTCGACGTAGTCGTAATTGAACTCTTGGGCGGAACTCAGTCCCGGGAGAAAGAGTCCGGCCAATCCCAGCAGTAACACACGCTTAGTTGTGATTCTTTTCATAGTTGCAATTCCTGGTTCCAAAATAGCTGTGAGCAATAGTTTGTAATTGCCCGCCTCAACGCGTACTTCGGGGACGGCTACGCACCGGCGAGTTTGAGGCCGCCGGTTTGGCGGCGCAACCGTACAAGTCGTGTGCTTATTCACCGTTGCCGGTAGCGGCGGTCGCCGCCGAGGCGGGTGCAAGGCCTCCTATGCAAAGGTCACCCGCTGGTCGAGGTAGACGTCCTGTATCGCATTGAGGAGCTTGATTCCCTCCGCGAACGGCTTCTGGAAAGCCTTGCGCCCGGAGATCAACCCCATGCCGCCGGCGCGCTTGTTAATGACCGCGGTGCGCACCGCCTGCTGCAGGTCGTTCTCGCCGGAGGCGCCGCCGGAGTTGATCAGCCCGGCGCGGCCCGCGAAGCAGTTGGCCACTTGGTAGCGGGTCAGGTCGATCGGGTGGTCGGTGGTCAACTCGTCGTAGACCTTCTTGTGGGTCTTCCCGAACTTCAGGGCGTTGTAGCCGCCGTTATTCTCCGGCTGCTTCTGTTTGACGATGTCGGCATTGATGGTGGCCGCCAAGTGGTTGGCCTGGCCGGTGAGATCGGCGGAGACGTGGTAGTCGGTCCCCTCGTGCTTGAAGGCCGGATTGCGCAGGTAGGCCCAGAGGACGGTGGCCATGCCCAGTTCGTGGGCGCGGGCGAAGGCCTCCGAGATCTCCAGGATCTGTCGCCGGCACTCGTGATCGCCGAAGTAGACGGTGGCGCCGACGGCGGCCGCGCCCATGTCGAAGGCCTGCTCGACGTTGGCGAAGAGGGTCTGATCGTGGATGTTGGGGTAGGTCAGCAACTCGTTGTGGTTGATCTTGACGATGAACGGGATACGGTGCGCGTATTGGCGGGCGACGCTGGAAAGCACCCCGAGGGTGGAGGCGACGCCGTTGCAGCCGCCCTCGATGGCGAGGCGCGGTATGGCCTCGGGGTCGAAAAACTCGGGGTTCGGCGCGAAGGAGGCCCCGGCCGAGTGCTCCACGCCCTGATCCACCGGCAGCAGCGAGAGGTAGCCGGTGCCGGCCAACCGCCCGGTGTTGAACAGGGCTTGCAAGTTGCGCAGCACCGAGGGCTTGCGGTCTTTGCGGGCGACCACCCGGTCGATGTAATCCGGGCCGGGCAGTTGCAGCCTCTCCTTCGGAATCCCTTGGCAGCGGTGGTTGAGTAGCGAGTCGGCCTCCGCTCCGAGAATGGCTTCAATGTCTGTCATCGCTTCTCCCCTCCGGTGGTTCTGTGTATGGTTCTACTGGAGACGCCGGTCACCGGCCATTATAAACGCGGGGGTGGCGCGACGCTGCCCACAATCGTGCGCCACAAACGGACGAAATGCCAACGGACGACATGCAGGATTCACAATTGGACAAGGTGGTCTACCTGGCTCGCAGCGAGAGCGGGCGCGGGCGGGCCATGCCGTATCGGGTGGAACAACTCCGCCGGCACGCCGAGCGCGTGCTGGTGTCGGCGCTGCGTGGCGCCCTGGAGCGCGGCGAGGATGCACTCGACCAAGTGGCCCGCGGCGGTGGGGCCACCGCCGAGGCGTGCCGGGAAGGTATGCGCATGGTGCGGTTGCATCGTCACGATATGGAAGAGGTGCTGCGCGCCGGACTGGAGTACCGGTTCTCCACGCTCGTCGATCCGGAGGCCGCCCGCTACGCCGATCCGGCGGCGTGGAGCGAGCACGGCGACCCCGTCGCGCGACATCTGCTCGAAGAGTTGAGCCGGCCGTCGGAGGCGACCGCGGTGGCCGTTACCGAGGCGCTGGACAGTGCGGTCCCCGGCCGGCGGATCAAGGAGGTGCAGAACCCGTTGGCCGTGGAGCAGGTCGTGGATCTCTTTGTCCGGGCGCAGTCGCGCATGGCCTTGAATCTGTCGGCGGGGAGGTTGTTGGGCGATGTCTTCGCCCGGGTGCTCGCGGAGGCGCTGCCCCGTCTCCACCGTGAGGCGTTGGCGCTGCTACGGGACGGCGAGTTGCCGGACGAGATACCGGCCGCCGGGGCGGACACCCTCGAGGAAGAGTGCATGTTCGACGCCGAGGCGTGGCACTCCCAGCGGGCGATCCGCGGGCGGGAGATGGTGGAGCGGGGCCGGGCGCGGGTGGCGAAGGAGATCAGCCGCTGTCTCGACGGACGCGACCCGCCGGTCGTGGTGCGCCGGCTGTTGGAAGAGGCGTGGGCGCGGGTGCTCTTCCTCGCCTATCTCCACGACGGGCCGGACTCCGAGGCGTGGGTGCGCCACTGCGCCGTGATGGAGCGGTTGCTGTGGAGCGTCGAGCCCCGTGGCGACGATGCCGACCGGCGGCGGCTGGTCCTGGAGATTCCGTTGCTGCTGCACGAGTTGGGCGAAGGGCTGTCCACTGTTCTCTACGACCCGTTCGATATGAGCAAGTTGCTGCGCGCCCTGGAAGCGGAACACCTGCGCTGTCTCACCGAGGCGGACCCGGGACTGGTCGAGGCCGGCGGCGCCGAGCCCGATCTCGAGGCGAACGAGCGGCAGGCCCATATGCGCCGGCTGCAAGAGATCCCGGCGGGGACATGGTTCGAGTTGGACAGCCGCGACGGCGAGCGGACGCGGGTGCGGCTCGCCCAGCGCACCGACGACGGTCTGTTCATCTTCGCCAATCGTGCCGGATTCAAGGTCATGGAGCGTACCGGCGCGGAGTTGGCCGAGGCGCTGGTTGAGGACCGGGCGATGATCCTGGACGACCACCGCCTGTTCAATACGGCGCTTTCCCGAGTGGTCCGCCGGCTGCGGGACCGCCGGGCGGGGCACGGCGACGAGTAGATGCCGGACCGGGGTTTGCGCGTGGTCCGGGCGGTGGCCGTGTTGGCGGTGGCGGCGGTCCACCTGCTTGCCGGCTTTCTCTGGGTCGGCGGAACGGCGTGTCTCCACCGGCAGGCCGGCCGGGCCGCCGCCGCGCGGTGGTGCCGCGGGCTATTGCGGCTGCTCGGAGTCCGGGTGGAGGTGACCGGGGCGCCTCGCCGGGGCGCTTTGCTGCTGTCGAACCACCTCTCCTGGCTCGATATCGTCGTGCTCTACGCGCTGGTTCCCGAGACCTTTCTGAGCAAGGAGGAGGTGCGCCGCTGGCCGGTGGTCGGTCTGGTGGCGGTCTGTCTCGGCACGTTGTTTATCGGCCGTGGCCGGAGTGGCGCGGCAGCGCAAGCCACCGGAGCGATGGCCGGGCGGTTGGCCCGGGGGGAGACGGTGGTCTTCTTCCCGGAGGGCCGCATAGCGCAAGGGCAGGGGGTGCTGCCTTTTCGGCCCCGCCTGTTGCGGGCGGCCCACGATGCCGGGGTGGATATCCAGCCGGTGGCGATCGACTATCGGGGCCATCCTGACGGCGGTTTGGGGAACGTAGTGCCAGAGCGGTCGGTCGTCCTCAGTGCTTGGTGGGCGGCGGGCCATCCGCCGTTGGCGACGGTCCGGTTTCTGGAACCGATGGCGACGGCCGGATGCTCGCGCCGTGAGTTGGCCGAGACGGCCCGCCGGCGCATCGCCGATGCGACCGGCCGGCCGGTGGTCGGCCGCACGCCGCTCGGTTGAACGGTAATCGGGGGTTAAAAATACGGCACGGACGGTTTCCGAACGCCCTCTTGTATAATGCCGCCGACTGAGCCGTAATACAGGTAATCGGCAGGAAGCCCGAGTCCGAATGGTTTGAATTGTTCAGTAATAGTTAATTTTAAACTAATTAGTCGCAGACGAATAAAATACGCAGGCGCGCAGCCCCGGGCGCCAGGAGGAGATGCATGGGCTTTCTATCCAAGAGGCTGGGCGGCAAGCTGGTCGCCGCCGGCATCGGAATCGTCGTGGCGACGTTATTCGTGGCGTTTTTGGTCGCTAGGCACGGACTCTACGATTTGGGCGACAGTAATTACGAAAGCATGGCCGAGGTGGCGGGCCATACCACCATGGCCAATCTCGCCGATATCCAGCAGCGCCTTAACGCCTATACCAAATTGCTCTCGCGCCGTGAGGATATCGCCCGCGCCGCCGCCGCATCGGATCGGGACGCGCTGCGGCGGTTGATGGTCCGGGAGTATGAGCAGATCACCGCGGACGATTCGACGGTGCGCACGGTGGAGATCACCGATGCCAACGGAGTGGTGATTATGCGCGGCCACAACCCCGATGTCTGGGGAGACGACAAGAGCGGCGTAGGCATGGTCCGGGGCGCGTTACGGGGCGATTTCCACCACGGCCTGATTGTCTCGATCACTACCGGGGAGATGGCCCAGGACGCGGTGATGCCGTTGACCCTCGATGGGGAGGTAGTGGGTACGGTGAAGGTCGGCAGTTACCTCCGCCAGGATACCGCCGACTACTTGAGCGAAACGACCGGCGCGGAGGTGATCTTCGTGGTGGGCGATACCGTCAACGCTTCCACCATTGAAGGGGTGGAGCGGCTCGCGCTTCCCGAAGATGTGTCGCGGAGCTTCGTCCCTGGAGAAACAACGGTCGCCACAGCGACCGTTGAAGGCGTCTCATATAACGTCGGTTACTCGCCACTGGCCGATCACGACGGAGAGGTGCGGGCGGTGGTGGTCACGCTGATTTCGCGGCAGCCGTTGGAACTGGCCGTCGGCCGTTCGGTGGCCGGTTTTTCAATGGCGGTGGTGGTCTTGCTCCTGGTGTTGATCCCGTTGCAGCTAGTGGGAGTCCGCCTGATCACCCGGCCGATCACGGCTATGCGCGATACCATGCGGGGCATCGCTGAGGGCGCCGGCGACCTGACTCAGCGGATCGAGTCGCCGTCCCGTGACGAGGTCGGGCAGATTGCGACGGCGTTCAATGCGATGATGGATCAATTGCGGAACCTAGTCAGCAACGTGGCCGAGACGGCGCGGGAGGTCAACCATTTGGCCGAGGGATTGGCGGTGACCGTCTCCCAGGTCTCGTCGGCCTCGCAGAAGCAGTCCGAGTCGGCGACCGCTACCGCCACGGCGGCCGAGGAGATGACCCAGGCCATAAACGAGGTGGCGCAGCATACCGAGCAGGCGAAACAGGTCACCGATCAAGCCCAGCAACTCTGCCGGCACGGTACGGAGACCGCCGGTAGTGCTTCCCGGAAGATTCAGGAGGTGGCGAAAAACGCCGCCGAGGCCTCGACCACGGTCCGCGCGCTGCAGGAACGGTCCAGGCAGATCTACGACATCGTCAATACGATCAAGGAGATCGCGGAACAGACCAACCTCCTGTCGCTCAATGCCGCCATTGAGGCGGCCCGTGCCGGAGACCAGGGACGGGGCTTCGCCGTGGTCGCCGATGAGGTCCGGAAGCTGGCCTCCCGCACCGGAAATGCGACCGATGAGATCAGCGAGATGATCGAGGGGATTGGTCAGGATATCGAGCGGACGGTTCACATTATCGAGCAGGGCAGCGCCCAAGAACAGGAGCAGGTCGAGGTGGTGGACGAGGTCGCCAATACCATCGAAAGCGTCAACCGGGAGATTACCCAAGCGACCGACCGGATCTACGAAATTACCAGCGCCATGCAGGAGCAGAGCACCGCCGCCGGCGATGTGGCGCGGAACGTCGAGGATATATCGCGGATGTCTGCCGAGAATCGCCAAGCCCTGGAGCGCACGGCGGCGTCGACGGCCGAGATGAACGGCGCGGCCAGCGCCCTCGAATCGATGGTGGGGCGGTTCAAGGTTTGAAAATAATTGGGCGCATCCTTGCGCCCAATTAGCCGGGATTTCCGGCGTGGACGCAGTGACGTTTAGGAAGCCGGTTCGGTATCCGCCAAGCGCCGGAGCGCCTCACGTAACCGGGGGTCATCCATGGTTTCGGCGGCCGCCCGGATGGCGGCCCGGGCGTGCTCGCCGGGGGGGTGGGGCGGTTGGTGGCAGCGGGGGCGGTCGGCCGCCGGGGCGATGCGGACGGTGACCCGCCGTGGGCGGACGCCGGTCAGCCGCGCCGCCGCCTCCTGGATCTGCGGACCGGCGTAGCGCAGCCGCGTGGCCCACGCCGGCGACTCCGCTACCACTACTATCTCCACCTCGTCGAGCCGGGCCAGCCGCCACTGCCCCCGAAGCGACTCTGGCAGCCCTTGTTGCAACCGCCGCCGGTGCGTCTCCAACTCCCGCGCAAACCGCGCCACACCACCCAACGGCCCCCCGTCGCCGTCCAAACGCGGCGCCAACCGCCGCAATCCATTGTCCGTCTTGCGAGAAGGCATTCTTTAGTAATCCATGGCACGATGTTTTGTGGTGGTACGTGCCGGCGGGGTGGTGATCCCTTCCGGGGGGCTTTAGCGGAGCCGCGGTCCGCAGCCGGATCAGGCCCGAAGGGCGCGCGCAGGGATGCGCGCGCCGGCCTGCGCGCATGGAGCGCGTCAGGCCGGCCCCGGCGGA
>SKJZ01000091.1 GCA_007121755.1 Halorhodospira sp.
CGTTGACCGCCGCCTTCCGCGCCGCCGGGAGCTTCGCCGACGCCATTATCACCTCCGGAGGCGTCTCCGTCGGCGAGGCCGACCACGTCAAGGAGGTGCTGGCGGCCGAGGGCGATGTCGGTTTTTGGCGGGTGGCGTTACGGCCGGGGCGGCCGGTGGCCTTCGGCCGTGTCGGCGACGCGGTCTTTTTCGGTCTGCCGGGCAACCCCGTCTCGGCGGCGTGCACCTACCTCCAGTTGGTGGAGCCCGCGTTGCGGTACATGATGGGCGAGAGCGACCCCCGTCCGCCCCACCTGTTCGAGGCGCGCTGCCTCTCACACCTCTCCAAGGGGCGCGGGCGCACCGAGTACCAGCGGGGCATCCTCGGCGTCGGCGAGGACGGCCGTCCGGAGGTGCGCTCCACCGGCCATCAGGGGTCGGGGATTTTGACCTCGATGGTCCGCGCCGACTGCTTTATCGTCCTGGAGCACGATCGCGGCCCGGTGGAGCCGGGCGAGTCGGTGTCGGTTCAGCCGTTCGCAGGCGTCTTTTAGCCCCGGCGCGGGGCCCCCTTTATGGCGCGCGATGCCGATCCCGCCGTGGCGGCCGAAGCGCTGGTCAAACGCTACGGCGGGGTCGCGGTGGTCGACGGAGTCGACCTGGCGGTCCGGCGCGGCGAGTGCTTCGGCCTGCTTGGGCCGAACGGCGCGGGGAAGACCACGACCCTGCGCATGCTTCTCGGTTTGACGCCTCCCGATAGCGGGCGGCTCACGGTGTTGGGTGAGCCGGTGCCGCAGCGGGCGCGGGAGCTGCGGGCACGGGTCGGAGTCGTACCGCAGTTGGACAATCTCGATCCCGACTTCACGGTACGCGAGAACCTGACCACCTACGCCAGTTACTTCGGTCTGCGCGAGCGCGACTTGGGACGGCGTATCGACGAATTGCTGGCCTTCGCCGCCCTCGACAAGCGGGCGTCGGCCCGCGTGCCGGCCTTGAGCGGCGGCATGAAGCGCCGTCTGACGCTGGCGCGGGCGCTGATCAACGACCCCGAACTGGTGGTGCTCGACGAGCCGTCCACCGGGCTCGATCCCCAGGCGCGGCAACACATCTGGCAGCGTTTGCGGCAGTTGCGCGCCGACGGCCGCACCCTGGTGCTGACCACGCACTACATGGAGGAGGCGGAACGGCTCTGCGACCGGCTGGCGATCATGGACCGGGGCGTCGTGGTCGCGTGTGACTCACCGGAGGCTCTGGTGGAGCGGCACCTGGAGCGGTACGTGGTGGAGTTGCGTGGCGACGCGGCGCGGCGCTGGCCGGCGGCGGGGCAGGGACGTGATATCCATTCGCGGGAGGTGGGGGAGACGGTGCTGCTCTATGCCGACGAACCCGAGCCGGTGATGGCGGCGGTGGCCGCGGCTGGCTTGAAGTACCTGCTGCGGCCCGCCAATCTGGAGGATGTCTTCCTCCGCTTGACCGGCCACGATATTCGGGAGTGATTGCCTGGTGAACACGCCCCGTGGTCCCGCCCAGCGTTGGCTGCCCCGGCCGAGCCTCCGTTTCATCCCGGTATGGCGCCGCAACCTGCTGGTCTGGCGGCGGCTGATGATCCCGTCGATTCTCGGCCACTTCGGTGAGCCGGTCCTCTATCTGCTCGCCTTCGGCTACGGCCTCGGGGCGTTGATCGGGCAAGTGGGGGAGATGGAGTACATCGTCTTCATCGCCTCCGGGATCGTCTGTTCCAGCGCCATGTTCACCTCCACTTTCGAGGCGCTCTACTCCGCGTACACCCGGATGGAGACCCAGCAGACGTGGGCGGCGATGCTGGGTGCGCCGCTCGATGTCGACGACATTGTTCTCGGCGAGGCGATCTGGGCGGCCAGCAAGTCGCTGGTGAGCGCCACTGCGATCCTGATCGTGGCCGGGGTGTTGGGGTTGCTCGGCGGTTGGCAGGCGCTGTTGGCGCTGCCGGTGATTTTACTCGCGGGGCTGGCGTTCGCCTGCACGGCGCTTATCGTGACCGCGCTCTCGCGCAGTTACGACTTCTTCATGTACTACTTCACCCTGGTGTTGACGCCGATGCTCCTGCTCTCGGGCGTCTTCTTTCCGATGGAGCAACTGCCGGCGATCATCGGCACGCTCGCCTATCTTCTGCCGTTGGCCCACGTGGTGGAGGTGGTCCGCCCGCTGGTGACCGGCGGCGTGCCGGAGGCGGTGGCGCTCCACCTGGCGGTGCCGGCGGCCTACGCCGTGGTCTCGTTTATCATCGCTTCGCGCCTCTTTCGGCGGCGCCTGTTGGGGTAAGCGGCAATCCTTTCCGTAGTGTCAGTCGTCGGTGCTAGCGTTGGCAGCGGGGGCAGAAGTACGTCCCCCGCTGAGCCAGACGGACGCGCCGGATCTCCGCGCCGCACGTCCGGCAACGATCCCGCCCGTAGACCGCCAAGTCGAGCGCGAAGTATCCGGGACGGCCGTCACTGCCGAGGTAGTCGCGCAGCGTCGTCCCTCCCGCCGCGATCGCCTCCCGTAACACCTCGCGCGCCGCCTCCGCCAAGCGCCGGTAGCGCGCCTCGCTAATCCGCCCGGCGGCCCGGTCGGGACGGATGCCGGCCCGAAAGAGGGCCTCCGAGGCGTAGATGTTGCCGACCCCGACCACCACGGCGCTGTCCATCAGGAATGCCTTGACCGGTCCGCGACGCCCCCTGGAACGGCGGAAGAGATAGCCGCCGTCGAAGCCGTCGCCCAGCGGCTCTGGACCGAGGCGCGCCAGTAGCGGGTGGGACTCGAAGGGGGCGTCGGTAAAGAGAACGCAGCCGAAACGGCGCGGATCGTGAAGTCGTAGCGCCGCGCCGCCCTCCAGCAGCAGATCGACGTGATCGTGCGGACGGGGAGGCTCGGCGGCGGAGACGATACGCAAGGAGCCGGACATCCCCAGATGGAAGAGCAGACCGCCGCGGTCGAGGGTGACGGTCAGGTACTTTCCGCGCCGCCCCACGGACGTGACGCGGCAGCCGTCCACGCGCCGCCGGAGATCGTGGGGCACCGGGTAGCGCAGCCGTGGATCGCGAACCGCCGCCCCGGTCAGGTGGACCCCCGTCAGGTGGGGCTCCAAGCCCCGGCGCGTCGTCTCGACTTCGGGTAGTTCGGGCACTGGTGGAAACCTCGGAAGGCCGTCCGGAAGCGGCGGGCGGGCCGCGGAGACGGCTCTCCATTCAGTGCGGGCTGTCGAGCAGACCGCGGGCCTCTTCGATATTCGACCGGGCAGTGGCGACGTCACCCCCGGCGGCGGCCGAGGCGGCGGCCTGGAGGAGATCGGAGAGGCGCTGCGCCCTCTCGTCGGCCCCGCCAGCGCTCTCCGCGACAGGGCGGCGGCCCGCTTGCAGAAGGATGCGCGCCCGCGCCTCATCGGGGTGTGCGCCGCGGAGGGTGAGCACTCCCCGGGAGAGTGACTCGAGCCGTGGCGTCCACTCTTCGGTGTGGCCGGTGCGGTCGCTTAACAGCTCCTCGAGCTTGCGGCACAGATGGGAGATCGGGGTGTTCTCGGGGGGGCGTTGGAGCAGGCAGCGGGTGGAGGCGCGGCGGAATCGGGCCGCGACCTCCGCCGGCGGCGTATGGGTCAAGGCCCGCCAGCGGGCGGTGATCTCACGCCGCCGGGCGTGGACGGAGTCGCTCCACTCGCCACACGCCAACTCCTCCATCTCCCGGCATAGCTCCAAGGGGCTGTGGTCGGTCAGCGACGCGAGCCTCTCCCGGGCCGTTTCGGTTATGTCGGCGGGGGCATGGGAATCGCGGGCAGCGGCCTGTTCAATAAGCTCTTGCAGCGTGGCGGGGTCGTCGATGCGCGCCACCGCCTCCCGGCGGACCGCAGGGTTGTCGTCGTGGAGCGCCGCCTCGACCAGGACAGAGTGGCTCTCGACATAGACCAGGGCGGCCCTCCGCACCTCGGCCGCGCGCGCGCGCCGCGCCACGTGGCCGGGGACCGTGGTGTCCGGGCAACAGGCCAATTCGGCCGCGGCGGCGTCGGCCGGAAGGCTGGAGATCAACAATTGGCGATAGCGCACGGCGGCCGCCGTGCGCACCGACGCGTCGGGGTCGTCGGTAAGGGCGCGGCGCACCGCGGTGATATCGTCGATACGCTTGATCGCCACTTCGCGGACCTCGGCCGCGCTGTCCTCGACCAGCGCCGACAGGATCTCGGCGGCGTCGGCATGGCCGGCCCCCAACTCGAGCAAGGCCCGCCGGCGGACTGCCGGGTCGGGGTGTTGCCATCTGGGTTTGCGCCACCCGGAGAGCAGTTTCCAACTTGCCATGGCGGTGCATTCCGTCGGGGGGTATGGTGTCCAACGATACCATTTTCCGGAGGGCCGCTCACGGTGGTGGACGCGTCTCCGGCGGACAGCGGGGAAGGCTATGCGCTCCAAAGAGATCGTGTTCGAGAGTAGCCAGGGCCCTCGCCGGGCGGTGCTTGACCGGCCGGGGGCGGTAGAGGCGGCGGCGTCGGTCCTGATGGTCCACTGCCTGGAGGAAGACGCCGCCGCCCGGTTCGCGGCCGGATTGGTCGAGGTCGGTTACGCCGTCGTGCGCTTCGACGCCGGGTCGATTCCTGATCGTGATCCGGGCCTGGCGGTCGCCGATGTAACCGCGGCTTATCACGCCGCGGCGGCGGCCCGCGTGCCGCCACCTGGATTGCTGGTGGGCCACTCCGTGGGCGGTACCGCCGCGCTGCTGGCCGCCGAACAATTGCCGGCCGTACAGGCGGTGGCGGCGCTCGCCCCGATGACCGGTCCCGCGGCCCTCGCCCGGCTGCAGGCCGGGGACGAGGGCGGCGGGACCGCCTCCGGTCCCGCCGGGGGACGGTGGGTACGGGTTCAGAGCTCCCTCTTGGAAGCGGCTTCCGGCGGCGGAATGGTCGATGCCGTGGAGTGGTTGGGGGCGCCGTTGCTGGTTCTCTACCACCCCGACAGCGCAGACGCCGATGGCACCGATGTCGAGCGGATCCAGGAGGCGACACGGCACGTCATCAGTACGGTCACGATCCCCGGCGGTGGTCACCGGCTTGAGGGCGAAGGTGATGCCGAGTGGGTGGCGGCCCTGGTCGGTCAGTGGGCGCGGCGTTGGATCGGCGGGAGGCCGGCGGCGGCCGAGAGTGTCGGTCCGGTGGAGGCGTGGACGGGTGCGGACTATCGGACCGAAATCGTAGCGGCGGGACGGCGCATGATGGCCGATGAGCCGCTCGATGCGGCTGGCCACGGCGCTGGACCCGCCCCGTACGAGTGGCTGGCGGCGGGGCTGGCGGCGTGTACCGGTATCACGCTGAGGATGTACGCAGAGCGTAAGGGACTCGAACTGGAGGGGATCGGCGTTACGGTGACCCACAGCCGCCGGGAAGAGGCCGGCGGGGAGGGGTCCACCCTCTGCTTCCGGCGGGACATCGCGGTGGAGGGCGAGATCGACGACAAGACGCGGGCGCGGATGGTGGAGATCGCGAAGCGCTGCCCCGTGCATCGTACCTTGACCCGCGGGGCGGAGATCGAGACCCACGGCCGGGAGCCGCTGGACGGCGGGCATGAAGGCGCCGGCCCGGACGCCTGACGAAGCCGGCGGGCGAGTGGGGGTCGAGATACCGGAGAGCGAGGTCCGGCGCATTGCGCGGCGTGCCGCTACTGTCTGGCCGCGGGAGGCGTGCGGGGTGCTCATCGGGCACAGAGACGGCGCCTCGGTGGCGGTCCACCGGGCCGGTCTGTGCCGCAACATCGATCCGTGCCCCGGCGCCCGTTACGAACTCCATCCACGCGACTTTCTGCGTTGGGACCGGGCCGCGGGCCGCCGGGAGTGGGAAGTGGTGGGGATCTGGCACAGCCATCCGGGTGGGGCGCCGGTGCCGTCGGCGACCGATCGCGAGCGGGCGTGGCGGGGGTGGTCGTATCTGATCGTCGCCGTCGAACCGGCGTGCGCGCCGGCGCTGCGCTGTTGGCGGATGCGCGGGGAAGGGTTCGTCGAGGAGCCGATCAGCCGCCGGTGACGTTCATGTGCCGGAGGACGGCCGGCCGGTCCATGCGTTGGGCGTTGAAGTCGTGGCCGCGCGGTTTGATCGCCATGGAGTCGGCAATGGCCCGGCGCAACGCCTCCTGATCTCCCGGAGACTCGCGGAGGACGGCTCGCAGATCTTTCGAGTGCTCCTGACCCAGGCAGAGCAGCAGCAGCCCCTCCACGGTCACCCGGACCCGGTTGCAGCTTTCACAGAAGTTGTGGCTGTGGGGCGAAATGAAGCCGATGCGGGTCTCACTGCCGGGGATGCGGAAGTAGCGCGACGGCCCGCCAGTGGTCTCGGGGGTCGGGCGGAGCGTGTGGGCGGTCTCGATAATACCCCGCACTTCATCGGACGACATGAAGCCCTCGCCCCGGTCGCGCCCGTCGACGGCGCCCAACGGCATCTCCTCAATAAAGCTGACATCGATGCCGCGCTCCACGGCGTAGTCGACAATCGGCACGATCTCATCGCTGTTGCGGCCCTTCATCGCCACGGTGTTGAGCTTGATCCGGTCGAAGCCGGCGGCGACGGCGGCCTCGATCCCCTCCAGCACCTTCTCCAGCCGTCCGGTGCGAGTGATGCGCCGGAAACGGGCTGGATCGAGGCTGTCGAGGCTGATGTTCAGGCGCCGCACGCCGGCGTCGCGCAGCTCTTGCGCATAGCGGGGGAGCTGTGAACCGTTGGTAGTCAGGACCAACTCTTCCAGTCCGTCGAGGGCGCCGAGAGTCCGGAAGAGTTGCATGACGCCCCGGCGTACCAACGGCTCCCCGCCGGTAAGGCGGATCTTGGTGACGCCGAGTTCGACGAAGGCGCGCCCGACCTGCGCCATCTCTTCCAGAGAGAGGATCTGGGAGCGCGGCAGAAACGTCATCTCCTCGCTCATGCAGTAGACACACCGGAAGTCGCACCGGTCGGTGACCGACATCCGCAGGTAGGTGACTTGACGGCCAAAGTTGTCGACGAGCGAGGGGGGGTGAGCGGGCATGGGGCGCTTCCTGCCGGGTTCGTTATATACGGATGAATCGCCCGCTTAGTATGCAGAACACCCCGGGGCGGTGGAAGCCCCATGGTCGAGCCGACCCACCGCGCCGCTCCGCGCGTGAGAAGATCAGTGCCGGAAGCGCCGCACCATCTGTTCGAGTTTGCCGGCCAGGGCGTTCAAGTGTCCGGCCGACCGGCGGATCTCATCGGAACCGGCGGCGTTCTCGCTGCTCAACTGGTTGACGCTGGTGACCGAGCGGTTGATGTCTTCGGCCACCTGGGTCTGCTCTTCCGATGCCGAGGCGATCAGGTCGTTCATGTCGCTGATCTCGCGGATCACTTCGGTGATCGTCTGCAAGGCCGTGCCGGCCTTCTCGGCGTGATCGAGGGTCTCCTCGGCCCGTTGCCGACTCGACTCCATGGCCTCCACCGCTTGGTCGGCGCGGGTCTGGAGTTGGCCGATGATTTCGCGGATCTCGGTGGTCGACTCGTTGGTCCGGTGGGCGAGGGTGCGCACCTCGTTGGCGACCACGGCGAAGCCGCGCCCGTGGTCGCCCGCGCGGGCCGCCTCGATGGCGGCGTTCAGGGCCAACAGATTGGTCTGTTCCGAAATCTCGGTAATCACCTGGAGGATGGTGCCGATGTTGTCGGAATCGCCCTTCAAGGCTTGGATGATATCGGTGGCCTGGCTCACCTCTTCGGCCATCGTCGCGTTGGCCTCCCGCGTGGCGGCCACCACCTGCTGGCCGGTCTTCGCTTCGCGGCCGCCCCGGTGGGCCGATTCGGCGGCCTGCTGGGTGTTGCGGGCCACTTCCTGGACCGTCGCCGCCATCTCGTTCATGGCGGTGGCCACCTGCTCGATCTCTTCGTTCTGCGTCTGGATCGATTGTCCGGTGCGCTCCGTCGTCGAAGTCATCTGCGTTGCGGCGCCGGAGAGTTCGACAGCGACGGTGGAGACCTCTTGCAACATCTCCTGGAGCCGCTCCATGGTCTGATTGAATCCGCGGGCCGTCTCGCCGATCTCGTCGGCCGTGGTTACCGGGAGGCGCTGGGAGAGGTCCGCCTCGCCGGCGCCGATACCGCTCAGGCGCGCGGCCAATTCGCGCAACGGGCGGGAGATCTTACGCCCCTGCCAAGCGCCTAATACGGCCGCAGCCGCGACGGCGGCCACCCAGAGTATCCAGGTCAGCCACCACAGCATATTGACCGGGGCGTAGAGTTCATCGGTGGTCTGATCGACGATCAACCCCCAGTTGGCGCCGTACCGCTCCTGAAACCGCGGAAGCATCACGGTGAGCCCCCACTTCTGTGAGCCGTCGCCGCTGAGGAAGGATCCTCCCGGATGGCCTTCGCCCCGCTCCACGGGCGGCGCCATGATCGGGTAGTGGCTCATGTCGTATCCCCACCGGCTCTCATCGGGATGGCCGATCAGCGTGCCGCCGGAGTCGAACAGCGTGGCCCGGCCGGTCTCGCCAATCCGTATCCGGTTATTGATAGCCATGATCGGATCCAATGGAAGCTGCCCGGCGAGATAGAGGTCGCGGCTACCGGTGATCGGTTCGATGAAGACGATGAACCGGCCCTCGTCGGCCGCGTCGATCAGGCGCTCGCCGC
>SKJZ01000180.1 GCA_007121755.1 Halorhodospira sp.
GCGCGCCCTATCGGGCCTGGTCCGGCTGCGGACCGCGGCTCCGCTTAACGTCCCACGCGGATGTCCCCGGTGCCGGCCCCCCTTCCCGCAAGGCGGACCACAGCCGGGTTTATTGATCGGGAGGGCATATGACCCAAGGTGGCCGAACGTGGCGTGTTGCGGTGATGCCGGGAGACGGCATCGGTCCGGAGGTGATGGACGCGGCCCTGGAGGTCCTCGCCGCCCTGCCCGCACCGCGGTTCCGATGGACGAAGCTGGAGTGGCCCTCCCACCAGTGGCATCAAGCCCACGGCGAGATGATGCCCGCCGATTGGCGCGCGCAACTCTCCGGCTTTGACGCCTTGCTGATGGGGGCGTTGGGCGATCCCGGTCCCGCCGACGATCCGGGGCGCTATTACCTTCCCGACGGGGTCTCACTGGCGCCGCTGTTACAGTTGCGCAAAGGGTTCGATCTGTGGGCCTGCGAGCGCCCGGCGGCTCCGATGCCTGGGGCACCCAACTATCTCTCCGATCCGCGATCGCTGGAGACCGACATGCTCGTGATTCGCGAGAACAGCGAAGGCGAGTATGTCGACCAGGGCGGGCGCCTCGCCCCCGGTACACCGAGGGAGACGGCGACACAACTGGAGGTCTTCACCCGAACCGCGACGGAGCGGATTATCCGGCACGCCTTCGAGCGGGCGCGGTCGCGCGCCGACGATCGGCGCGCCGGGCGGCGCGCGGGCAAACGCTTCCCCTATCCCGGTGGCGGCGCCGAGGCCGCCGTCTGCGTGGTGACGAAGCGCAATGCGGTGCAATACGCCGGGGAAATGTGGAGCGAAATCTTCGGTGAAGTGGCGGCGGAGTACCCCGAGGTTGCGACCCACCACGAGTTGATCGATGCCTGTTGCATGAAATTCATCACGGCGCCCTGGATCTTTGACGTCGTGGTGGCGAGCAATCTCCACGGCGACATTTTGACGGATCTGGCCGCGGTCCTCGCCGGTGGCATGGGCGTTGCGCCCTCGGTCAACATCAATCCCACTGATCGCTCCGTGCCGCCCCTGTTCGAGCCGACCCACGGCAGTGCGCCGGATATTGCCGGCCGGGGTATCGCGCACCCCGCGGCCATGGTGCTGACCGCCGCGAGTATGTTGGAGTGGATGGGGGAGGTTGACGAAGAGGCCGCCCAAGCCGCCGCCTCGGTCCGTCGTGCGGTGGCGGAGGATCTTGCCGAGCACGGCGTATCCGGGCGCGCCACCGAAGATGTGGCCCGCTCCATCGCCGGCCGGGTAAGCGGCTGATAAACTGTGTTGTATATGTCCGGCCGCGAGTCCGTTGTAGACGGGCGGTATCGAACAAAGAATAAGCACACCATACGGAGGAAGCATGGACCAAAACCGTGGTGAGGATGGGTCCGGACGGTTGTCGCCGCTTCTGAAACAGTCGAGCGGCGTGATTGCCGAGCGCGGGGAGGGCGCTTACATCATCGGCCGGGACGGACGCCGTTATCTCGACTTCACCTCCGGCATCGGTGTCACCGCAACGGGGCACTGCCACCCCAAGGTGGTGGAGGCCGTGCAGAAGCAGGCGGCCCAATTGGTCCACGCCCAGTACGCCATTGTTCGCCACCCCCGTTTGTTGGAGTTGAGCGAGCGCCTCGCCGCACGCATGCCGGGCGGAATCGACAGCCTCTTTTTCTCCAACGCCGGCACCGAGGCGTGCGAGGCGGCGCTGCGTCTGGCGCGCCACGCCACCAAGCGGCCCAATATCATCGTCTTTCAAGGCGGGTTCCACGGGAGGACCATGGGATCGCTCTCTATGACCACCTCCAGCGTCGCGCTGCGCGGGGGTCTCCAGCCGATGATGGGCGGCGTCGTGGTGGCGCCGTTCCCCAACGCCTACCGGTACGGTTGGAGCGAAGAGGAGAGCACCGCCTTCTGCCTGCGCGAGTTGGACCATATCTTCGCCACCTACTCCACTCCGGCGGAGACCGCCGCCTTCTTTGTCGAGCCGATCCAGGGGGAGTCGGGCTACGTCCCGGCCAACGCCGCCTTTATGCAGGGCCTGCGGGAGCGCGCCGACCGTCACGGCATGCTGCTTATCGTTGACGAGGTGCAGACCGGGTACGGGCGTACCGGCACCTTCTGGGCGCACGAGCGCTTCGGTGCTCAGCCGGATGTTGTGGTGACCGCCAAGGGGCTGGCCAGCGGTTATCCGCTCTCCGCCGTGGGGGCCTCCGCGGAGTTGATGGGCAAAGGGTGGCCCGGCTCCCAGGGCGGGACTTACGGCGGGAATGCGGTCTCGTGCGCCGCCGCGCTGGCTACCTTGGATGTTATCGAGGAAGAGGGGTTAGTGGAGAATGCGGCCGTTCAGGGAGAGCGGTTGCGGAGCGGCCTGGAAGATTTGCGCCGGAGCCATGCGGCCATCGGGGATGTGCGTGGCGCCGGACTCCTGTTGGGGACGGAGATCGTCGATGGTGACGGGAAACCGGACGGGGAGCGGGCGCAGCGCCTGCTCCAGGCCATGGAAGAGCGGGAGGTGTTGATGATCCGTTGCGGCCCGCACGGTCAGGTGGTGCGTTGGCTGCCGCCGTTGATCGTCAATGAGGCGGAGATTGACAGGGCGGTCGACGCTTTCGCCGATGCTTTGAAAGCCACTACTTGAATATTCGGACGGAGAGAGGTGTTGTCTCCATGGATTTATCATCCATTCGCAACGCATACCGGCGCTACGCCAAGTATTACGACAAGGTTTTCGGTCCAGTCTTCGCCCCGGGCCGACGGTTGACGATGGAGTACATCAACGCCGAGCCGCAGCGGCGCATCCTTGAGGTCGGTGTGGGCACCGGCATCTCATTGCCCGATTACCGGGACGACGTCACCGTGGTGGGGATCGATGTCAGCCCCGATATGTTGGAGGTGGCCCGCCGGAGAGTGGCGGAGGAGGGCCTGCGGCAGGTCGAGGGGCTGCACGAGATGGACGCCGAGTCACTGGAGTTTCCGGACGACAGCTTCGATGTCGTGGTTGCCATGTACGTCGCGTCCGTCGTACCCAACCCCCAGCAGTTCATTGATGAGATGCGCCGGGTCTGCCGGCCCGGCGGCGATATTCTGATTATCAACCACTTCGCGTCCGAACATCCGGTGTTGCGGAGAATGGAGCAGACCCTCAAGCCGCTCTCCAAGGTCTTGGGGTTCCGCACTGACATGGATCTCGAAGACTTGCCTCAACTGCCGGACTTCCAACGGATAGGGGTGCATCCGACGAACCTCTTCGGCTACTGGAAACTGGTCCACTACCGTAACGGGCCAGTGGAGGATATCGAGGAGCCGTTGGCCATGGCCGGCTAGTGACAACTCCGGCCGATCTCCATCCCCATCCGTAATGCGCTGCCGGGAGCCAGTTCAGGGCGCCACGCCACCCGGCCGTCCTCGAAGAGCAGGATCACCGTCGATCCGAGGTTGAACCGCCCCAATTCGTCTCCGCGCCGGAGCGCTACCTCGCCGTTGGACGGCAGGGGCGCCGCGTCCCCGCGTCCTCGTGGAGAGAGCGGCCCGCCCCATGCCGTCTCCATCAGGCCGACGTTCACCGCGCCGACCAGGATCACCGCAACGGTTCCGGCGTCGCTCTCCCACACGGTTACCAGCCGCTCGTTGCGTAGAAAGAGTCCGGGGAGGGCGCGAACCGCGGCGGGCGCCACGGTGAGCAACCGCCCCGGTACGTGGATGGCGCTCAGCAGCCGGCCGTCGCGGGGGGCGTGGATGCGATGGTAGTCGCGGGGCGAGAGGTAGATGGTTATGAATGCCCCGTTTCGGAAGGGGTGGGAGGGGCCGGCGGCGCCCGCCAACAATTCTGCGGCGGAGTAGTGGTGGCCTTTGGCCTGTAGGATGCCTTCGCCGTCCAGGCGCCCCACCGCGCTGACTGTGCCGTCGCAAGGAGCGATCACGGCCTTCGGGTTATCCGCCAGAGGGCGTGCGTCCGCCGCCAGCGCCCGGGTAAAGAGGGCATTGAACGTCGGGTACGACTCCGGTCGCGGATCTTCCGCTTCGGTAAGGTCGATCCCGTAGCGGCGCACGAAGAATCGGTTCAGCGGGTTCTTCAGCCAAGGGCGGCGGCTGTTGGCGACCGCCCGCGTAATCTTCGACAAAATCCTGGTCGGTAGAAGCCGGTGGCAGGCGGCTGCGATATGGTCGATTCTAGTCGGAGAGGGCTCTCCCCTGGGCCGTTCGGATCCGTTCATTGACGCTCCCAGTGGTGTCGGATTGCAGCGATATCTTCGGCGATGGCGGCAGGTTGGTGGGGTGGAGTGAAGAGTGCTTGAAGCTTCCCTTCAGGGTTGATCAGCAGAATGGCGGCGCTATGGTCAATGGTGTAGGAGTCGCCGTAATCCCGGCGCTGGTGGGCAATGCCGAGACTGCCGGTCAGCTTCCGGATTTCGCCCATCTCGCCGGTAACCCCGGTAAAGCGAGGGTGAAAGAAGGAGACATAGCCCGCCAACTGTTCGGTAGTGTCGCGCTCCGGATCGACCGAGATGAATGCTACCTCGATATCGCCGGTCGCGCGTTCCCCCATTCGTTCCACCACCATTGCCAAGGCGGAAAGCGTTTGAGGGCAGACATCGGGGCAGTAGGTGAACCCGAAGTTGAGCAGGGTCCAGTTGTCTTCGAACCTCTTTGGTGTGAATGGTGCGCCGCTATGGTCCAATAAGTTGAAATCGGCCATCGGTCGCCCACCCTCTAGGTAGGTGCCCGCTATCCGGGGCGGCTCCGGCGGCGTCCGCTCCAGGCCAGCGGCCAGCCAAGCCCCGGCGGCCGCGGCGGCGGCGGCCACAGCGACGAACAGTAAAGTGCGACCGGTACGCGACAGCGACGTGGCCATTGAACGAAGACCTGCGGAAAGAAGACGGACAACCCATAATAATATCAGCGACGACGGAGAGGCGCCTTGGAACCGATCGACCACGTTCCCGAAGAGCTACAGACCGTGCGTGATCTTGTGCGGTACGCGGCCAGCCGTTTCAACGAAGGCGGCCTGGTTTTCGGTCACGGTACCGATAACGCGCTGGATGAAGCGGCTGCTTTGGTATTGCACGTACTCCACCTGCCGGTGGACCTGCCCGACGGGTACTGGGAGGCGAAGTTGACCCGTAGTGAGCGCGAAGCGGTTATGGCGCGGGTCCGGCGCCGCATCGAGGAGCGGTTGCCGCTGCCGTACATTACGCACGAGGCGTGGTTCGCCGGTCTGCCGTTCTATGTCGATCGGCGGGTTCTGGTACCTCGCTCGCCGCTGGCGGAGTGGATTGAGCAAGGCTTTCAGCCTTGGTTGGATCCTGATGCGGTGGAGCGGGTACTGGATATCGGCACCGGCTCTGGCTGTATTGCCATTGCCTGCGCCTACGCCTTTCCCGACGCCTGCATCGACGCCACCGATGCCGATGCCGATGCGCTCGAAGTGGCGGCCATCAATGTCCAGCGCCACCAGGTGGCCGACCGTGTCGCATTGCTCCGGAGCGATCTGTTCGAGGGGGTTCCGAAAGAACGCTACCAATTGATCATCAGCAACCCGCCCTATGTGGACCGTGACGAGATGGAGAGGCTGCCCCCCGAGTACCGGCGGGAACCCCGAACGGCCCTTGCGGCGGGTGAAGACGGCTTGGATGTGGTACGGCGGATGTTGGCCGGAGCAGGCGGGTATCTCGCCGAAGACGGTGTCCTGATCGTCGAGGTCGGCTACTCCGCCGAGGCCTTGGAGTATGCCTTTCCGGATGTGCCGTTTCTGTGGCTGGAATTGGAGCGGGGTGGCCACGGGGTGTTTATGTTTACCCTGCAGCAACTTCGAGAGGCGGGGTTCTGCTGATATGTGCCGGGGCGTCATAACTGCCATCACAGCCGTGCTTGTTACGCTGGTCCTTGCAGGTTGCGGCGTCAATCCGGTTACCGGAGAGCGCGAACTTCGCCTCATCTCCCAGAGCGAGGAGATCGCTATCGGCGAAGAGCACTACGGTCCGACGCAGCAGTCGTTGGGAGGGCCGTACAACGCGGATCCGGAATTGGTCGAGTATGTCCGCCGGATCGGCCATCGGGTGGCTGAGCAGAGTGGCCGCCCCGGCCTGCCGTACGAGTTCGCGGTCCTCAACGACTCCATCCCCAATGCGTGGGCGCTGCCCGGCGGTAAGATCGCCATCAACCGCGGCCTGTTGCTGGCGATGGAGAATGAGGCGGAGTTGGCCGCGGTGCTGGGCCACGAGATTACGCACTCCGCCGCACGCCATGGGGCGCAGCGGATAGAACGGGGGGTCGTCCTTCAAGCCGGCGTCGCTGTGGCCGGTTTGGCCACCCGCGATCACGAGTTGCACGCATTGATCGTCGGCGGCGCCGGCCTGGGAGCGGTTCTGATCAGCCAGAAATACTCCCGGAATGCCGAGTTAGAGGCGGACTACCATGGTACCCGGTCCATGGCCGCGGCGGGCTACGATCCCGCCGGCGCGGTCACGCTGCAGGAGAAGTTTGTTCAGTTGGCCGATGCCGGTGATCGGGGTTGGTTGGACGGCCTCTTTGCCAGCCACCCGCCGTCTGACGAGCGCGTCGAGGCCAACCGCAGGACGGCCCGTGAGTTGCGAGACAAGCACAGTGATGAGTTTCCCCACGGTTTAGGCGTGGAGCGGTACGCGAGCCACACGCGCCGGCTGCACGAGACCCAGGACGCCTATGCCGCCTACGACGAGGGGCGGCGCGCCTTGGCGGACGGCGACGCCGCCCGCGCATTGGTCCTGGCCGACCGTGCCGTGTTGGCGCATGAGGGGGAGGCGGCCTTCCATGCTTTGCGCGGCGCGGCATTGGTCCGGCTCGACCGTGACGACGAGGCGGCGGGAGCCTTGGATCGTGCTCTCTCCCTTAACGATGGATACTTTGCCATACATCTGGAGCGCGGCTTGCTGGCGGAGCAGCGGGGAGAATGGCGTCTGGCCCGCAGCCACCTAGAGCGGTCCAATCAGCTTCTGCCCAACGCTCCGGCTCACTTTACCCTGGGTGCTCTGGCCGAACGCCGGGGCGATGGCGACGCGGCGTCCCGGCACTACCGAGCCGCCGCACAGTCCGACAGTGGCTACGGTCGCCGGGCTCGCGAGGCGTTGGTGCGGCTGGAAGGGTAGGGGGGCGGTATTCAGTCGCCGAGTGGGGAGTAATCGGACGCTAAGCGTTCGGCCTCTGCCTTCGAAGGGATCTCGATGCGCTGACCCGGATAGATCCAATCGGGATCAGCGAGCCCTTCGCGGTTGTATAGGTAGATGGCGCGCCACAGTTCGGGATCGCCCCACCGCTCGCCGGCGATCGACCAGAGAGTCTCTCGGGCCCGGACGGTATGCACGGCCGCCGGCCCACCATCAAGCTTCGCCGGCGCCTCTTTTCCCGCCAGGAGTTCCGGTGGCGCCGTGGGGGGAAGGGTGGGAGCGGGCGCCTGGTCCGGTCTCTCTCTTGGGGGGGTGACAGCGGCGGTGGATGCGGCTTCTTCCTTTTCGATTGCCGTGATCCTGTCACCGGTTTCCGGCTCCATGGAGCGCTGTGTCCCGATGTAGAGCGCAGTGCCGGCGGCGAGCGATCCCATAACGCCGATCATCGGCCAAACCGGAGGGCGCCCCCTCCGGTCAGCGGGGCGGGGCGCATTTTCCTCCGCCTTGTCCGGGGGGGGGTGCTCCACTTCCTCTAACTCTCGGGGGGAGAGGTGTAAATACTGTGCATTCACCCGATCGGCCAGGGCGCGCGATGGCGAGAAGTGCGCCGAGTAATGAGCGGGTGTGACGATGGCGGCGCCGGTTTGGGGGTTGCGGCCGCGGCGCTCCTTGATCCGCACCGGCCTGAAGCTGCCAAACCCCCGCAGATTGACAGCCTCTCCTTCCTCCAGCGCCTCCGCGACCCCCTCGAAGAAAGCCTTCACGCTCTCCTTAGCGCGCCGTTCATCCATGCCGGCCCCTTCGGCGAGCTCTTTGGCGATCTTGTTCATAAAGAGGCGGCGAGGGGCATCCATGCGCTATCTCCGGCGGTTGATCCGTTGGATCAGCGACGGGCTGGGTTTGAAAGAAACGGCGACCTTGGGCGGTGCCTCCATGACCGTTTTTGTCGTGGGGTTATAAAATTTTCGCGATTTACGAAAAACCGGCTTTAGGGTGCCGAATCCCCGTGCAATTACGGTGTTTTTTTCGGATAGATGGTCGGATAGGAGCGACAGTATATGGTCCAGCGCAGCCTTGGCGTGGCTGGTTTCCATTCCTGTTTTTGTGGATATCTTGCTGATCAACTGATCTTTGTTCATCAGACATCCTTGTGGGGTTTTTAAAACCCTGTTTGTCTTCTTTCAATGAAGACACTACCGCAAGTTGATTTTGCTTGTCACCCCTCCTTTTTCGGTGGTTTTATGGGATTATTTTTCTGCTGCAAGTGGTTTATTGAAACGTTCCACCGCTTCGATTCGCGCTGTCGATGAAAAAGAGTGCGTCGGGCGGAAGCGGGGCTCTGTTTGGCCAAGGAGGAGCTTGTAGGCGCCCTGTACCAGAGCCTTACTGTCAGGTCCC
>SKJZ01000023.1 GCA_007121755.1 Halorhodospira sp.
CCGCGGCGGCGCGGGATCTGGCGGCGCGGGATCTAGAGCGCAGCCGCGTTGAGGCGCCTTTTGCCGGCCGCGTCACGCGGGTGGAGATCGGAGCGGGGGAGCGGGCCAGTCCGGGGACGCCGTTGGTCTCGCTTTTCGATACCGCCGCGTTGGAGATTCGCACCCATCTGCCGGCCAACCGTATCGCCGCCGTGCGCCGCGCGTTGGCCGCTGGCGGCGACATCGCCGCCGAAGCGCGTATCGACGACGCGATCTATCCGCTGCGGCTCGAACGCCTCGCCGGACAGAGCGCGGCGGATGAGGGCGGCCAGTCGGCCTTGTTCTCCGTGGCGGGGCGCCACGGGGAGATCCCGTTGGGCCGGTTCGCCGCGGTCGATATGGCGTTGCCGCCGGAACCCGGCACGGTGGTCCTCCCCTTCGAGGCGCTCTATGGCCGCGATCGGGTCTACCGGGTGGTCGATCAACGGATGGAGCCGGTGGAAGTGGCGCGTCTGGGTGAGGCGTACCTGCCTGACGGGCGCCGGGGCGCGTTGTTGCGCGCGCCGGAGTTGGAGGAGGGGGATCGCGTGGTGGTGACTCAGGTTCCCCGCGCCACCGCCGGACTGCGGGTCATTGAGGAGGGGGCGGCTACGGCCCCGAGAGCCGGGGGCGGGCGTTAAGCGATGGAGCCGCGGCGCGATATCTTGAGGTGGTTGGCCGAGCACCCGGTCGCTTCCAATCTGGTGATGGCGTTGATGATGTTCTCCGGCTTGGTGGCCGTGGGGCAGCTCAATACGCAGTTCTTCCCCACTTTCGAACTCGACATCATCAGCATCCGGGTGGAGTGGCGGGGGGCCACCGCCGAGGACGTCGCGGAGTCGCTGACCACCCCTATCGAGGATGCGGTGCGCGACGTCGAGGGCTTGCGGGAGATGACCTCCACCTCGGCCGACGGCGTCTCCAGCATCAGCATGGAGTTCGCCGAGGGGACGGATATCACCGAGGCGTTGGAGGATGTGAAGGACCGCGTCGCCGCCGTCCGCAACATTCCCCCGGACGCCGAGCAACCGACCATCACCCGCATCACCCGGTACGATCCTATCGCCCGCGTCGTGCTCAGCGGCGATGTGCCGCCGGCCACCCTCCACGCGTGGGCGCGGGCTTTCGAAGACGATCTCCTGCAGCGCGGCGTCGCCAATATCGAGATCACCGGGCTGGCCGAGCAGGAGATGGCGGTGGCGGTCGAGCAGCACCGGTTGCTCGATTACGGGCTGACCTTCCAGCAACTGGGCGCGGCTATCGCCGCGGAGAGCCGCAACCTGCCCGCCGGAGATGCCGGCGAGGACGACATCGCCCGGCAGTTGCGCAGCCTTCAACAGCGGCGGGCGCTCACCGAGTTCGAAGAGTTGGAGATCGGCGTCGGCGGCGGCCGCACTCTCCGCTTGGCGGAATTGGCCGAATTGGAGCAGCGCGCCCGCGACCGCGCGGTCTCATTGCGCTTCGGCGCGTCTCCGGCGGTGGAGTTGCTGCTGCAGCGGGCCGAACAGGAGGACGCGCTGGAGGCCGCGCGGATCCTCGACGAGTGGCTGGACGAGGTGGAGCCGACCCTGCCGGACGGGATCGAACTCGACGTCTACGATGCGTTCTGGGAGCTGATCGCCGAGCGCATCATGCTGCTGGTCACCAACGGCTTGGGCGGTCTGTTGCTGGTGGTCGGTATCCTGCTCTTTTTCCTCACCACGCGGGTGGCGTTTTGGGTGACCCTCGGGATCCCCGCCTCCTTCCTCGCGGCCCTGACCGTGCTCTGGCTGATGGGCGGGTCGATCAACATGATGAGCCTCTTCGCGCTCATCATGACCCTCGGCATCATCGTCGACGACGCCATCGTGGTCGGCGAACGCGGTTACGCCCGGTACCGTGGCGGCGAAGAGCCCGGCGCGGCGGCGGCCGGGGGCGCCCGCGAGATGCTGGCGCCGGTGATGGCCTCGTCGCTGACCACGGTGGCCGCGTTCATCCCGCTGATGGCAGTGGGCGGGGTCATCGGCAATGTCCTGTTCGACATTCCGCTGGTCGTCATCTGCGTCATCATCGCCTCGCTGGTGGAGGCCTTCATCGTGTTGCCGGGCCATCTGCGCCGCTCCTTCGAGCACTCGGACCGCGACCGGCGGCCGTCGCCGCTGCGCGACCGCATCGCCGGCGCCTTCGACCGCTTCCGTGACGGGCCGTACCGGCGGGCGGTGACCGCCGCGGTGGGTGCGCGCTGGGTCACCGTGGCCGGAGCGGTCGGCCTGCTTATTGCCTCGGTGGGGCTGTTGGCCGGTGGCCGACTGGAGTTCAACTTCTTCCCCGAACCCGAGGGAACCATGGTCTACGCCAACCTCGGCTTCGCCGCCGGGACGCCCAAGGAGCGCGTGGATGAGATGCTGTTTCACATGGAAGCGACCCTGGACGAGGCGGAAGAGGCCTTGGGAGGCGGATTGGTTCACGCCCGGGTGGCGCGGATCGGCGAAACCCATGCGGCCGATCCCAGGGATATCAATCGGGGCGACCACTTCGGCTCCTTGACCGTGGAGTTGGTCTCGCCGGAAGAGCGCGATGTGCGGAACGCCGATCTGATCGCCGACTGGCGTTCGCGTATCCGCCAGGCGCCCGGGTTGGAGCGGCTGGTGATCCGGGAGCGGGGCGCCGGGCCGCCGGGGGCCGACGTGCATGTGCGCATCACCGGGGTGGAGGATCCGGAGACGCTGCGCCGGGCCGCCGATGAGGTGCGCGCCGCTCTGCGGCACTATTCGGGCGTCTTCGCCATCGACGACGATCTCCCTTACGGCATGGAGCAGTGGGTCTACCGCCTGACGCCGGAGGGGCGGGCGCTGGGGCTGACCACTGACGCGGTCGGGAGCCAACTCAGGGACGCCTTCGCCGGCTATCTTGCCCAGATCTACTACCAGCGGCGAGACGAGGTGGAGGTGCGGCTCCGCCTGCCGGAGGATGAGCGGCGCCATTTGGCGGTCGTCAGCGATTTTCAGGTCCGCCTGCCGGGCGGCGGCTACGTGCCGCTGGAGAATGTGGTCGATCTGGAGGCGCGCCGCGGCTTCGAGGCGCTGCGCCACTACAACGGGCGGTTGGCGGTGAGCGTCACCGCCGATGTCGATGAGCGGATCGCCAATGCCGGGCGCGTGCGGGCGGACTTGGAGGCCAACGTGCTGCCGGAGTTGCGGAGCCGTTACGGGGTGGCTACCGCTTTCGGCGGTCGCGCCGAGGACCAGGCGGAGACCATGGAAGACATGCGCCGCGGCCTGGTGCTGGCGCTGGCGCTGATCTACCTCTGCCTGGCCGCGGTCTTCTCTTCCTACGGTTGGCCGCTGCTCGTCATGTCGATCATACCCTTCGGACTGGTGGGCGCCTTCTTCGGCCACTGGATCATGGGGTTGAACCTGACCATTCTCTCGATGTTCGGCCTCTTCGGCTTGACCGGGATTACGGTAAACAACGCCATCATCCTGGCCATCTTCTATAAGCAGATCCGCGCGCGCGGCGTGGCCGTGGCCGAGGCCCTGATCGAGGCGTCGTGCCAACGTCTGCGGCCGGTACTCCTGACCTCGCTGACCACCATCGGCGGGTTGTTGCCGCTGCTCACCGAGACGTCGGTGCAGGCGCAGTTCCTGATTCCGATGGCCGCCGCCATTGCCTTCGGTTTGGCCGGGACGACCCTGATCGTCCTCTTCCTGATGCCGGCGATGCTCTCGATCTATGAGAGCGCGGCCGCCCGGCTGGCCCGCGGTGGATAGTGCCCCCATGGCGGAGGACGCATCCACAACCATCGACGCCACCGGCCATCCCGAGCCGGGTGGCGGGTTCGCTTTCGGCGCGATCATTATTGGCGATGAACTCCTCAGCGGCCGCCGCCGTGACCGGCATATGGCGGCGTTGATCGAGCGCCTGGAGGTGCGTGGCCTCGAGCTCGGCTGGGTGCGAATCATCGGCGATGACCCGGCGCTGATTACCCGCACCCTGCGCGAGACACTGGCCTCGGAGGACGCCGTCTTCAGCTTCGGCGGTATCGGTGCGACGCCGGATGACCGCACACGCCAGTGTTGCGCCGCGGCACTCCGGGTGCCGCTGGTCCGCCACCCGGAGGCGGAGGCCGCGATGCGGGAGCACTTCGGTGATCGGCTCAACGAGCAGCGGCTGCGCATGGTCGACTTCCCGCGCGGTGCGGCGATGATCCCGAATCCGGTCAATCGCGTTGCCGGGTTTACGGTCGGCCGCCACCACTTCGTCCCCGGCTTCCCGCGGATGGCGTGGCCCATGGTGGAGTGGCTCTTGGATCACTATTACGCGGGGTTGCAGGCGCCGGGGCGGGTGGTCCAGGAGGTGGTGCGGGTGCCCGGCGCCAAGGAGGGAGACTTGATACCGCTGCTGGAGGCCGCCGGCGCCGCCTATCCCGACCTGCGCGTCTCCTGCCTGCCCCACGCCGAGGCGGGACGGTACGCGGTGGAGTTGGGGCTCCGGGGGGCGCCGGAGCGCGTGGCCGCGGCGCTGCGGTGGCTGCTGGAGCGTCTGGAAGGCGACGGCTACCGGGCGGAGCGTTTGTGATGGGCGCTTCGATGCGCCGGAGAAAAGATGTAAATAGTTTGTCAGAATTGACAGCGTATCCAGCGGAGGCTTAGTTTTACTTTCCATGACTCCCTTCCCGATGCAGGTAACCAAGGCGCCGCGCGCATTTAAAGAAGAGCCCTTCACCAGCGCCGAGCAAGTCGGCCCGGAGGAGGCGGCGGCGCTCCGCGTCCGGGCGCGCGAGTTGCTGCGCGCCGAAGACGCCGTGTTGGTCGCCCACTACTACACCGAGCCGGAGATCCAGTCTCTCGCCGACGAGACCGGCGGCTTCATCTCCGACTCCCTGGAAATGGCCCGCTTCGGCGCGGACCATCCGGCGTCGACATTAGTCGTCGCCGGGGTCCGCTTCATGGGTGAGACGGCGAAGATACTCACCCCCCATAAGCGCGTCCTGATGCTCGATCTCGAGGCGACCTGCTCGCTCGACGACGGCTGTCCGCCGGACGAGTTCTCCGCCTTCTGCGACGCCCACCCCGACCGTACCGTGGTGGTCTACGCCAACACCTCGGCGGCGGTGAAGGCGCGGGCCGACTGGGTGGTCACCTCCAGCATCGCGGTGGACGTGGTGCGCCATCTTCACGAGCGCGGCGAGAAGATCCTCTGGGCGCCGGACAAGCACCTGGGGGACTATGTGCGGCGCGAGACCGGAGCCGACATGCTCTGCTGGGAGGGGTCGTGCATCGTCCACGAGGAGTTCAAGGGCGTTGAGTTGGAGCGGATGCGCCGGCAATACCCCGACGCCCGCGTGCTGGTCCACCCCGAATCGCCCCGCGCGGTGATTGAACAGGCCGATGTGGTCGGCTCGACGACGAAGCTGCTGGCCGCTGTCCGGGAGATGCCGGAGCGCCGTTTTATCGTCGCCACCGACGCCGGCATCTTTTATAAGATGCGCGAGGCGGCGCCGGATAAGGAGCTGCTGGAGGCGCCTACCGCCGGCCGCAGTGCCACCTGCGTCTCGTGCGCCCACTGCCCGTGGATGGCCATGAACGGGCTGCGCAGCCTGGTCCGCACCCTGGAGCGCGGTGACAACGAGATCCACGTCGACCCGGATGTGGCCGCCAAGGCGCGGATCTCGCTGCAGCGGATGATGGACTTCGCCAAGGCCCGGGCGCGACCGGTACTCGGCGCCGGCGACGCCTGATCGGTGTCCCGTGGCGCGTTGTGGGCCGGGCTGACCGCTACCGGCTTGGCCTTCGCCCTGCTGTGGGCGCCCCAGCCCCTGCTGCCGATGCTCGCCGCGGAGTTCGGCGTCTCTACCGCTCAAGCGTCGCTGCTGATCTCGGCGGTGCTCCTGCCGCTCGCCGTCGCCCCGCTGGTCTACGGCTTGATTCTGCAGCGCATGCCCGCGCGGCCGATGCTCATCGCGGCGATCGCGGTGATGGCGGTCACCACCCTGTTGCTGGCCTTCTCCACCGAGTGGTGGCACTTGGTCACTCTGCGTTTCGCACAGGGGCTCGCCATCCCCGCGGTGATGACGGCGGTTATGACTCTGTTGGCCGGCGGCGCCGAGCCGGCCCGCCGGTCCCGGGTGCTGGCCCTCTATATCGCGACCACGCCGGTCGGCGGTTTCGCCGGCCGAGCATTCAGCGGCGCGGTGGCCGATTACGCCGGCTGGCGGGAGGCGTTCCTGGCGCTGGCGGTGTTGATGGCGGCGTGCGCCGCGGTGCTGGCGCTGCTGCGGGTGAGCGCCCGGGTCGAATTCCGGCGGGTGCGTCTCCGCGATCTTCGGGGCGTGCTTGCCGACCCGCTGTGCCGGCGGGTCTACGGCGCGAGTTTCCTGGTCTTTCTGGTCTTCTCGGCCTATCTCAACCTGTTGCCGTTTCGGCTGGTCGATATCGGTTCGGGGCTCTCCGAGACCGGCATGGGGTTGATGTACACCGGCTACCTGATCGGGGCGGTGGTCTCGTTCAGCGCCGTCGCCGCCGCGGCGCGCCTCGGGGGGCGGCGCCGCGCGATGGCGTTGGGCTTCACCGTGGTGGCGTTGTCGCTGGCGGTGTCGCCACTCCCTTCCGTGCCGGTGCTCTTCATTGCAGTCTTCATCCTCTGCGCCGGGATGTTTCTGGTCCACGCCTTGGCGCCGGGGATCGTGAACGACCGTCAGGAGGGAGTGGCCGGCGTCGCCAACGGCGTCTACATCGCCGCCTACTACACCGGGGGTGTCGTGGGGACGTCGCTGCCGGCGGTGGTCTATGAGGCGGCGGGGTGGAATGCGGTCCTGGGGCTGTTGGGCGTCGCGGCGGTGGCCGGAGCGTGGTTGATGGTAACCGCCCCCGGGCGGTGAATATGAGATTCCGTTGGACGCCTGGTGGGCGGGGTGGGCGGAGGCGCCATACGGGGGACGCTGAAAATACATCCCTGTACGCTCGACGGCAGCATCCATGCTGCCGACGCCCCCGTATGGCGCCTCCGCCCACCCCGCCCACCAGGCGTCCAACGGAATCTCATGGTTACGGCATCAGACGCTCCGCCAAATCGGCCTCGCGGAACCAGGTCAATGTCGGTGGATCGTCGGCGGGAGCCTCTTTCTGGGTCAGGATCATTCCCTCCGCCAGGGTCCACGTCAGCCACGTCCGCTCATCATTTTCGATCTCCTGCGAGACAGGCCCATGGGCGTCGGTCAGCCGCAGGACATTGCTCCGGTGGCGTTCCGGGTCGAGTATCACGCGGACCGCCGCCAAGCGGTCCTCGGCGTCGAAGAAGAGTCCGATGTACTTGGCGTCGAGGCCGTCTACCGAGCCCACGCCAGTGAAACACGCCATCTCCCCTGCGCCCACGGCCGAGTCTTCGGTGCAGGAGAAGCCCGCTTCCAGGCGCTCGAGGAGAGGGACACGCTGCAACTCTCCGGTCAACTCCTCCAGCGGAAGCACCACGTCGGGATCCTCCGCCGCCGGGCGGGTCAGTTGCCCGGTGACGTACATATAGCCGAGGATGACCAGCAGCCCCAACCCCGCGACAATCGCCATGCGCATGAATCGACACCGTCCTGTACTGTTTGTCGGTTAGCGGATTATTCTCGCAGAGTTGAAGGTAAGCCGCACAAACCTTTCGGCACGGTTGAGGGAGGATGGTACGTGGCCGGTGAAGAGGGGGTGACCGGGGTCGTGCTTGCCGGCGGCATGGGTCGGCGGATGGGTGGGCGCGATAAGGGGTTGATTGAAGTTGCCGGTCGGCCGATGGCCCGGTGGGTTCTGGACGCGCTCGCCCCGCAGGTGGAGTTTGTTCGCATCAACGCCAACCGTGAATTGGAGACCTATCGCGGTTGGGGCGTTCCGGTCGATACGGACCGCCACGCCGGTTTTCTCGGGCCGTTGGCCGGTATTGCGACGGCGTTGGCTCGCGCGTCCACCGAGCTGGTGGCGGTGGCGCCGTGCGACGCCCCGTTGCTGCCGGACGACTTCGTGCGGCGCTTGCGCGGCGCCTTGGAGCGGTCGGCGTCCGCGGAAATTGCGGTGGCCCGCGCCCACGGCCGCTGGCAGCCGGTCTTCGCGCTGCTGCGCCGCGATCTGTTGCCGGAGCTCGACGCCCGCCTGGCGGCCGGGGAGCGGGGGTTGTACCGCTGGTACCGTACTCGGGAAACGGTGGAGGCGGATTTTGAGGATGTGGCGGACCGCTTGGCCAACGTGAACACCTGCGAGGATGTGGCTGAGACGGAACGTTCGTTACTATAGGCGGCCAGGAAGGCTATTTACTAAGTTTTCGGAAAGCATTGCCGGGGTGTAGTCCCTGCCGGGCTCACCGGACGCGCCCTTCGGGTTCCCTGCGCTTCTCGGCCGATCAGGAGCGCGCACAAAAACTCGCGGCGCTGGCGCGCCGCTCAGACAGCTTGCGCGCTCTCCGCTTCGCGGAGTCCTGATCGGCCTGCGATGCTCGGCG
>SKJZ01000017.1 GCA_007121755.1 Halorhodospira sp.
ACACCTTGCGCCCGCGGGTATCCATGATCCCGCGGTGCTCCAGGTACTTCATGAAGCGGGCCTGCTGGATCGCCTGGATCGGCCCCAACCCCATGGAGACGGTGGGGAACTGCCAGAAATCGGGCATCAGCCACGGGTGTGGATAGGAGGAGACCCCCTTCCCGTCCACGTCCTGCCGGAACCCCTTCAGTTGGTCCTCGGTCAACCGCCCCTCCAGGAAGGCACGGGCGTAGATCCCCGGCGCCGAGTGGCCCTGGATGAAGACCATGTCGCCGCCGTGATCGTCGGTGGGGGCGCGCCAAAAGTGATTGAGGCCCACCTCGTAGAGGGTGCAGGCCGAGGCGTAGCTGGCGATGTGTCCGCCGATACCGTCGTTGCGCTGGTTGGCGTTGACCACCATGGCCAGGGCGTTCCAGCGCACCAGCGCCCGGATGCGCCACTCCAGGTGGTGGTCGGTATGAGCCGGAGGCCGGGCCTCAAGATGACGAGGGATGGTGTTGACGTAGGCGGTGGTGGCCTTGAACGGCAGATGGCCGCAACGCCTGCGGCCCTTCTCCACCAATATCTCCAGGAGTTGCTGGGCGCGTTCCGGACCCTCATTCTCGATGACGGCCTCCAGCGCCTCCAGCCACTCTTGGGTCTCTTCCGGATCTGGGTCCGACGGTAGGGGTTCTACAGCTGCCATAGTTTTACCTCGTGGGTAGTGACCGCCTGCATGGGCACCGATTCGGGTGGAAAGTGATCACGCCACCCCACTGCAACGCCTTTTGGGCTAACAGCCGGCGCCCCGGCAGTCGTTACTTATGTTTTTTTTCAAACGATCGGCAAGGATCGCCGGTGTGGGGGGAGCCCGTTAAGGGTGTCGGCCGCCTGGATGGCGGCCGTCAAGCCTCCAGGGATGGATTCACGGCGTCCCTTAACGGGCTCCCCCCACATTGGCGGTCCTTGCCGATCGTTTGGTTCTTCACACAAATCATCTTACGCGCCGAAGGATAACGCGTTTTCTCACCACCGAGCCACTGGGGCGCATCACGCCTCGGAATGGCCCCCTCCGGCGGACATACCGGCGGTGACGGCAAACCGCATCGCGTCCTCGACGCCCATCTCCACCGGCGTCACCGCGGATCTCGGCACGAGAAGCGTATACCCACCCACTTGGTAGCTCATCGGTGTGTAGACGGCAATCGTGTCGGCGCCGCCGAGACCCGCCGGCAGCCCGGACCAGTGCCGCCGGGTCACCACACCGAGCAGCCGGTAGTCGGTGCCCGGAATCTGGATCGTCACCACCTGATCGCCGGACTCTTCGGCCTTTGAGACAAAAGTGAGCAGATCCCGAACGGCGCCGTATACGGTCTTGATGACCGGTATCCGGAGCAGAAGCTTCTCGCCGCCCGACCACAGCCGCTGTAGCAGGTAGACATTGAGCAGCACCCCGACACCGAAGATGGCGCCGATGCCCATCAGCAGGCCGAGGCCAGTGACGTACGCCCCTTCCGGGAGCACCGCCCGCGCCAAGCCGCCGAGCACATCCTCGGCAGTGGTACCGAGCCAGTAAAGCAGGTAGAGGGTCACCACCGCCGGCAGCACGGCCAGCAACCCCTTGAGGAAGATCCCGCCAATACGTTTCATATGCCGCCCCTCTAGACCGCCGAGCACCGGCAGGCAGGGACGATGCCCCGCCGGCCGGTGCCCGGGACGGCAGTATAGACGACGTTCAGCTGACCTTCGGATCCAAGTCGCCGGCAGTGTACCGGTCCGCCATGGTCTCCATGCCGACGGCCTTGATCTTCGAGGCCATGCCGGCGCAGCCGAAGGCCTCGTAGCGGGCCTTGCAGATCTCCTTCATGGCGTCGGTCGACGCCTTGAGGAACTTGCGCGGATCGAAGTTGGAGGGGTTCTCGGCCAAGTGCCGGCGGACGGCACCGGTGGAGGCGAGGCGCAGATCGGTATCGATATTCACCTTTCGCACGCCGTTGCGAATACCCTCCAGGATCTCCTCCACCGGCACGCCGTACGTCTCCGGCAGATCGCCACCGAACTCGCGGATCACCGCCAGCCACTCCTGCGGCACCGAGGACGAGCCGTGCATCACCAGATGGGTGTCGGGCAAGCGCTGGTGGATCTCCTTGATCCGGCTGATGGCAAGGATGTCGCCCGTCGGCGGACGGGTGAACTTGTAGGCGCCGTGGCTGGTACCGCAGGCAATGGCCAGCGCGTCGACCTTGGTGTCGCGGACGAATCGGGCGGCCTCCTCGGGATCGGTGAGGAGCTGGTCCTTGCTCATCTTGCCGGCCGCCCCAACGCCGTCCTCTTCGCCGGCCTCGCCGGTCTCCAGGGAGCCGAGCACGCCCAGCTCGCCCTCGACGGAAACGCCGCCGGCGTGGGCCATCTCGACGGTGCGCCGGGTGACGTCCGCGTTGTAGTCGTAATCCGCCGGAGTCTTCCCGTCCTCCTTCAGCGAGCCGTCCATCATCACCGACGAGAAGCCGGACTGGATGGCCCGCAAGCAGGCCGCCGGCGCGTTGCCGTGATCGAGATGGACGCACAACGGGACGTCCGGGTACTGCTCGATCGCCGCCTCCATCAGGTGGCGGTAGAACGGGACGCCAGCGTACTTCCGCGCACCCGCGGAGGCCTGGACGATGGCCGGGCTGTCGCACTCCTTGGCCGCCTCCATGATGGCGTGGAGCTGTTCCATGTTGTTCGCGTTGAACGCCGGCATGCCGTAGCCGTGTTCAGCGGCGTGATCCAGCAACTGACGAAGGGTGATCATGGGCATCTTGAAATTCTCCTTACTCGCACACTACATACATTGATTCCGCAAACGCCCTCTTATCCTGCGATGGTGAGGGCGTCCTGCACGGTAACGATCTTCATGGTGTTGGTGCCGCCCGCTTCCCCCATCCGCTCCCCGTGGGTGACCAACAAGTGGTCCCCGGGGGCGACCAAGCCGCGAGCCTGTAGCTGCCGGAGCAAGACCCGTTTGCCCGCCAGCAGATCTTCGCCGCCCTCCGGATCGAACTCCAGCGGGTAGACGCCGCGGAACAGGGTGACGCGCCCCCGCGTCACGGCGTGCGGGGTCAGGACGTAGATCGGCAATCCGGAGCTGATGCGGGACATCCACAGGGCGGTGGCGCCCGACTCCGTCATAGCGATAATGGCCTTCACATCGTAGTGGTTGGCCGCGTACATGGCCCCCATGGCAATGGTCTCGTCGACGCGCAGGAAGGTCTCGTCCATGCGATGGCGGGAGACAGTGACGCGGCGGCTCTTTTCGGCCTCGCGGCAGACCCGGTCCATCGCCGCCACCGCCAGGTCGGGATAACGTCCGGCGGCGGTTTCGGCGGAGAGCATGACCGCGTCGGTGCCGTCGAGCACCGCATTGGCGACATCGAAGACCTCCGCGCGCGTCGGGATCGGACTGGAGATCATCGACTCCATCATCTGGGTGGCGGTGATGACAACGCGATTGTGTTGCCGCGCCGTTTCGATCAGCTCCTTCTGCACGCGGGGCAGCGCCGCGTCGCCGATCTCCACGCCCAGGTCGCCGCGCGCCACCATGATGGCGTCGGCGGCGTCGATGATCGACTCCGCCGCCTCCAGCGCCTCGGCCCGCTCGATCTTGGCGATCACACGCGCCTGCACCCCGACCCCTTCAAGCAGGCGGCGCGCCTCATGGATATCGCCGGCGTCCCGCGGGAAGGAGAGCGCCACGTAGTCCGGCGCGATCTCGCCGACCGCGGTGATATCGGCGCGGTCCTTCTCGGTTAGCGCCGGCGCCGACAACCCGCCGCCGCGCCGGTTGATACCCTTGCGGTCGGAGAGTTCACCGCCGGTGACCACGGTGGTGCGCACCGCCGTACCCTCAACCCGGTCGACCCGCAACACCACGCGCCCGTCATCCAACAGCAGTTCATCGCCCGCGCCTACATCACCGGGCAACTCGTGGTAGGCGACACCGACACCGTGGATATTGCCCGCATCCGCGGGTAGCGATGGATCGAGGGTAAAGGTGGCCCCCTCCTCCAACTGCACCGAACCCTCGGTGAAGCGCTCCAGCCGGATCTTCGGCCCCTGGAGATCGACCATCACCCCGATGCGAGTGCCTTTGCCGGCCGCCCACGCGCGGACCCGGTCGACCCGCTCCCGATGGTCGCCGGGGACGCCGTGGGAGAGGTTGATGCGGACCACGTCCACCCCCGCCTCCAAGACCCGCTCCAACACGCCGGAGCGGTCCGTGGCGGGACCCAGAGTGGCGACGATTTTGGTCCGCCTCGGCATCGACATCATTCAGGCGCTCTGCTCCGCGGCCCGATCCTCCAGCACCTTGACCGCCGGCAGCGTCTTGCCCTCCAGGAACTCCAGGAAGGCGCCGCCGCCGGTGGAGATATAAGAGATCCGATCCGCCACGCCGAACTGCTCCACCGCGGCCAGCGTGTCGCCGCCGCCGGCGATGGAGAAGCCGTCGCTATCCGCCACCGCTTCGGCCAGGGCGCGGGTGCCGCCGGCGAAGGCCGGAATCTCGAAGACACCCACCGGACCGTTCCAAACGATCGTGCCGGCGGCCGACAGCAGCTCACGCAGGCGCGCCGACGTCTTTGGCCCGACATCGAGAATCATCTCATCATCGGCCACCTGGTCGACCGGCTTGGTGGTCGCCGCGGCGTTCTCCGAAAACTCGGTGGCCACCACGACGTCCTCGGGGATCGGGATTTCGGCGCCCGCCTGCCGCGCCTCGTCGATCAGCCGGCGCGCCTCGTCCAGAAAATCGGCCTCGTGGAGCGACTTGCCGACCGGGTTGCCCGCCGCGCGAACGAAGGTGTTGGCGATACCGCCGCCGACAATCAACTGATCGACCTTGTGGCTCAGCGCCTCGAGCACCTCGACCTTGTTGGAGACCTTGGAGCCGCCGACGATGGCCACCATGGGCCGCCTCGGGTTGTCCAGCGCCTTGCCCAGCGCCTCCAGCTCCGCGGTGAGGAGCGGGCCGGCGCACGCCACCGGGGCGAAACGGGCAACCCCGTGGGTCGAGGCCTGCGCCCGGTGGGCGGTGCCGAAGGCGTCCATCACGAAGACGTCACAGAGAGCGGCCATGCGTTTGGACAACGCCTCGTCGTCGCTCTTCTCGCCGGCGTTGAAGCGCACGTTCTCGCACAGGACCACTTGCCCTTGCTCCACGTCGACGCCGTCGAGCCAATCACGCGCGACCGGCACCTCACGGCCCAGCAGTTCGCCGAGGCGCGCGGCCACCGGCGCCATCGAGGCCTCCGGGTCGAAGGCGCCCTCTTTCGGCCGGCCGAGATGGGACATCAGCATGACACGGGCGCCCGCCTTCAGGGCGTGTTGGATGGTCGGCAGGGACGCCCGCAGCCGGGTATCGTCACCCACCACCCCGTTCTTCACCGGGACGTTTAGATCCTGGCGGATCAACACCCGCTTGCCAGCCAGGTCCAGATCGGTCATTCGCAAGACTTTCAAGATGCCTCCCTCCGGGGTTCCGTTGCTGGAGTATCGATCATCACCGGGTCGCGGCGCCTCAGCCCGCCACCCGATCGACGGCGTCCGCGACCGCCTTGGCGGTCAGCCCGAAGTGCTCGTAGAGCTCCGGCGCCGGCGCCGACTCGCCGAAGGTGTCCATACCCACCACTTCGCCGCGGTCTCCGACCCAGCCGCGCCACAGGCCGGTGGAACCCGCTTCCACCGCCACCCGCGGCACGCCCGGAGGGAGCACGCTGTCGCGATACCCGGCGTCCTGACCGGCAAAAGCCTCGGCGCACGGCATCGAGACCACCCGGACACGGCGCTTCGACGCCTTTGCCGCCTCAAGCGCGATCTCCACCTCGGAGCCGGTGGCGATCACCACCGCTTCCGGCTCGCCGGCGCACTCGTGCAGGACGTAACCGCCCCGGATCACCGCTTCGCGCTGGGCCGCGTCACGCTCGAGGCTCGGCAGGCCCTGGCGCGACAACGCGAGCATCACGGGGCCATCGGCGCGTTCCAAGCCGCGCTGCCACGCCACTAGCGTCTCCAACGCATCGGCCGGACGCCAAACCTCGAGATTCGGGATCAGACGCAGGCTCGCGACGTGCTCCACCGGCTGGTGGGTCGGACCGTCCTCGCCGAGGCCGATCGAGTCGTGGGTGTAGACCATGACCTGGCGAATCCGCATCAGCGCCGCCATCCGGATCGCGTTCCGCGCATAGTCGGAGAAGACCAGGAAGGTACCGGTATACGGGGTAAACCCGCCGTGCAGCGACACGCCGTTGGCGATGGCGGTCATTCCGAACTCGCGCACGCCGTAGTGGATATAGTTCCCGTCGTGGTCGGACGGCGCGCCGCCGATGGCGGTGCAATCCTTCCACTTGGTGTTGTTCGAGCCGCTCAAGTCCGCCGATCCACCGAGCAACTCCGGCATGTACGGGCCGAAGTAATCGAGCGCCTGCTCGGAGGCCTTACGGGTCGCCACCTTGTCGGTGCGCGCGCCGAAGTTCTCCAGGCCCTCACGCACCAGGCGGTCCCAGGACTCCGGCAGTTTCCCGGCCAGACGCCGGTCGAACTCCTTGGCCATTTCCGGCGCCGAGCGGCGGTAGCCTTCCACCTCGCTCTCCCACGCCTTGCGCAGCTCGCCGCCCCGCGGCCGCGCGTCCCACGCCGCGTAGTGCTCCTTCGGGATCTCGAACGGCGCGTGCTTCCAGCCGAGGAAGTCGCGGGTGGCCTGGATCTCGTCGTCGCCCAGCGGCGCGCCGTGAACCCCGTGGGTGCCGCAGACGTTGGGGGCGCCGTAGCCGATGATCGTCTTGCAGTCGATCAATGTCGGGCGGCTGGTGTCGGCCCGCGCCTCTTCGATGGCCTTCTTGATGGCGTCGGAGTCGTGGCCGTCGATGGGGCCGATGACCTGCCAGCCGTAAGACTCGAAGCGCTTGCGGGCGTCCTCGGTGTACCAGCCGTCCACCTTGCCGTCGATGGAGATGCCGTTGTCGTCGTAGAAGACCACGAGCTTGCCCAGGCCCCAGGTTCCGGCCAGGGAGCACGCCTCGTGGGAGACGCCCTCCATCAGACAGCCGTCACCAGCGAAGACGTAGGTCCAGTGGTCCACCAGCGTGTGGCCGGGGCGGTTGAACTGCGCCCCCAGGGTGCGCTCCGCCAGCGCCATACCGACGGCGTTCGCCAAGCCCTGGCCCAGCGGACCGGTGGTGGTCTCCACCCCCGGCGTATAGCCGTACTCGGGGTGGCCCGGCGTCTTCGCGTGCATCTGACGGAAGTTCTTGATGTCCTCCATCGAGAGGTCGTAGCCGGTCAAGTGCAACAGAGCGTAGATCAGCATCGAGCCGTGGCCGTTCGACAGGATGAAACGGTCGCGGTCGGGCCACTCCGGATTGGTCGGGTCGTGGCGCAGATAGTCGCGCCACAATACTTCCGCAATCTCCGCCATGCCCATCGGCGCGCCCGGATGCCCCGAATTCGCGCGCTGCACCGCATCCATCGCCAACGCGCGTATACCGTTCGCCAACTCCTGACGGCTCACATTGTCGGATGCCATACTCTCTACCTCTTTCTCTCAATTCGGTGGGTTAACTGCGCTCCGCGGGCAGCATGTGCTTATCTTGCCTAGAAGGCTACGGAAGGGGAACGATAAGCAAAAACAAATCGTTTTGATAGTGTGGATAAGCCCGCTACCTCCCCCCGGTGAGACGGCCGAAAACCGCCGGTAAGCGCTCGGGAAGGCGCTCGACCTGATCCACGACCGTATAGCCATTGGCGCCAAAGATGCGCGAGACGTAGGCATCGGCGGCCCGGTCGAGCGTCAGACAGTAGCCGGTAACCCCCCGCCCGGCCAACTCCTCCACCGCCTTCTTGGTGTCGTGGCGCAGATACTGCGGATCACGAACGTCGACATCGTGGGGCTCGCCGTCGGTGACGACCAGCAACAGCTTGCGGCTCTGCGGCTGCCTCAACAGGTAGGCGCCGGCGTGCCGCATCGCCGCGCCGAGGCGCGTGGAGAGCTTACCCTCCATGCCCGCCAACCGGCTCTTGGCTTCGTCCGTCCACCCCTCGCCGAAGTGCTTAAACCGGAAGTACTGGACGTCGTGGCGGCCGTCGGAGGCGAAACCGTGGACGGCGAAGGGGTCGCCAATCCCGTCGATGGCCCAACTCAGCAACGCGGTAGCCTCGCGGGTGAGTTGGAGCACGGTCTTTTCGCTACCGTTCACCTTGTCGTTGGTCGATTCGGAGAGGTCGAGCAACAGGAGGACGGCCAGATCCCGCGTCTTGCGGATATGGCGCGTATTCACCCGCGGATCCGGACTCATACCGAGTCGCAGGTCGACCATGGCGCGCACCGCGGCGTCGATATCGAGTTCATCGCCGTCCTCCTGGCGGCGCATCCGCATCAACCCCTGGGGCTGGAGGGCGTCGATCATGTAGCGCAAG
>SKJZ01000195.1 GCA_007121755.1 Halorhodospira sp.
CTCGCGGCGCTAACGCGCCGCTCAGACAGCTTGCGCGCTCTCCGCTTCGCGGAGTCCTAATCGGTCTGCGATGCTCGGCGCGTCCGGAGGCCGCCCGGCCGGGAACACACCTCGACAATACTTTCCGAAAGGTGAGTTATCGCGTAACGATTTGCTGCATCTTTGGTACTGGATAAGGAGATCGTCTTGACGGTTACGTGCCGATATAAGATCCTTGTCCGCCGTCGTTCCGCCCAGTTCTTACAACTAGGGGAGCCTAATGAGCAGTGAAGCCCCAGATCTCAACCGCCGCCGTTTTTTGACCGGTGCGGCGACCGTCGTCGGCGGTGTCGGCCTTGTGTTTACGGCCGTGCCGTTCCTGTCTTACCTGCGTCCCAGTGCCCGGGCGCTCGCCGCGGGTGCGCCCGTCGAGTTGGATATCAGCAAGCTCGAAGTGGGGCGCCGCATTGAGGTCGAGTGGCGAGGCCGTCCCGTTTGGGTGATCGGCCGCAGCCAGGAGCAGATCGACGCCCTTGAGGACGTCCGCGACCGCCTCCGCGACCCCGACTCTGAAGTGGACCAGCAACCGGAGTATGCGCGAAATCCTGCGCGCTCCGTTAAACCGGATGTGGCCGTGCTGGTGGGCGTATGCACCCATCTCGGTTGCGCGCCCGGCTTCCACCCGGAGATTCGCCCCCAGCACTTCGATCAGGATTGGCGCGGCGGGTTCTTCTGCGCCTGTCACGGCTCCATGTTCGATATGGCGGGACGTGTCTACCGCGGCGTGCCCGCGCCGACCAATTTGGTGGTCCCGCCGCACCGCTATGTCGGTGACGATTACTTGGTCGTCGGCGAGGATCCGACTGATGAAGGGGGGACGGCGTAATGAGCGACAATAACGCCACCGGGGTGCAGGGCTGGATCGACGCCCGCTTCCCGATGACGAAGACATGGAACGAGCATCTCGCCGAGTATTACGCGCCGAAGAATTTCAACTTCTGGTACTACTTCGGATCGCTGGCGATGCTTGTGCTGGTGATCCAGATCGTCTCCGGTATCTGGTTGACGATGTACTATAAGCCGACCGCCGCCGAAGCGTTCTCGTCGGTCGAGTTCATTATGCGGGACGTCAATTGGGGCTGGTTGATGCGCTATATGCACACCACCGGCGCGTCGGCGTTCTTCATCGTGGTCTACCTCCACATGTTCCGCGGTTTGATGTACGGCTCCTACCAGAAGCCGCGGGAGCTGTTGTGGATCATCGGCATGCTGATCTACTTGGTGCTGATGGCCGAGGCCTTTATGGGCTATGTGCTGCCCTGGGGGCAGATGTCGTTCTGGGGCGCTCAGGTCATCATCTCGCTGTTCGGCGCCATTCCGGTCATCGGCGAGCCGCTGGTGGTCTGGATTCAGGGCGACTTCATGATCAGCGAGGCCACGCTCGGACGCCTCTTTGCGCTGCACGTGGTGGCGTTGCCGCTGGTGCTGGTGGCGTTGGTCTTCGTCCATATCGTGGCGCTGCACCACGTTGGCTCGAACAACCCCGACGGCATCGAGATCAAGCAGAACAAGGGTGCGGACGGCAAGCCGGTTGACGGCATTCCGTTCCATCCGTACTACTCGGTAAAGGACCTGGTGGGCATCGGCGTCTTCCTGATCCTCTTCGCCGCGGTGGTCTTCTTCGCGCCGGAGTTCTACGGCCTGTTCATCGAGCGACCGAACTTCCAGCCGGCCGATCCGCTGCAGACCCCGGCCAGTATCCACCCGGTGTGGTACTTCACGCCGCACTACGCGATCCTGCAGTCGATCCCCCACGCGTTGAGCGGTGTCGTCGCCATGTTCGCCGCGGTGCTGATCCTCTTCTTCATGCCGTGGATCGATCGCGGGAAGGTTCGCTCCATCCGCTACCGGGGGCTCGGCTTCAAGGTCGCTTTGATACTGTTCGCCATCTCCTTCGTGGTGCTGGGTTGGTGCGGCACTCAGGAACCGGCGGGGTTGCCGGTGATCCTGGGCCGGATCTTCTCCGTCGTCTACTTCGGCTTTTTCGTCTTCCTGTGGGTCTACACCTACTTCGGCCTGGAGAAGACGAAGCCCGTGCCTGAAAGGGTGACGCACTAATGAGAAAAATCATCCATACAGCCGTGGCCGTTATGGTGTTCGCCGTTGGCGGCGTGATGCTGCCCGCTTCCGCCGCACCGGCGCCTTCCGGGGTGGAGATGCTGGATCCCGAGGTCAACCCCCGTGATCGCGACGCGATCCAGCGGGGCGCGAAGAGCTTCGTCAACTACTGCCTCGGATGCCACTCGGTCAAATACCTGCGTTATAACCGCTTGGGCCAGGATACCGGGATGCCGGACGATTTGGTGGAGGAGCACCTGATCTTCGGCGAGCAGGAGGTTCACGATCTCATGCTCTCCTCCATGGACCCCGAAGATGCGGAGGCGTGGCTGGGCATGGCTCCGCCCGACCTTTCGTTGACCACCCGGGTAGAGGGCGAGAAGTGGGTTTATACCTTTTTGAACGGCTTCTACCGTGACGAGGACGCGACCCACGGGGTGAATAACCTGCTTCAGGAAGGGACCAGCATGCCGCATATGCTCTCCCGCCTTCAGGGCATTCCAGAGCCGGTTTACGCGGACGACGGCGAGACGGTAGTCGGCGTCCAGATTCCCGAAGGCGCGGGCGGCACGCTCAGCGAGGAAGAGTACCTGGAGTTTACCGCCGATATCGTAAGCTTCATGGTCTATGCTGCGGAGCCCATCCGGGCGGACCGGGAACGGATCGGGGTCTGGGTGATCCTCTTCCTCATCGTGCTGACAGTGATCTTCTACTTCCTGAAGCGGGAGTATTGGAAGGACATTCATTAATCTACGCGCGGGCGGCGCCGCCGCCCGCCGTCTTTGGAGTGTGCCGCATTGATCCGGCTCTACTCAGGACCGCTCTGCATCCACAGCCATCGCGTCCGCCTCGTGCTCGCCGAAAAGGGCGTCGAGGCGGAACGGGTGGCTGTGGACCCGGATGAGCCGCCAGCGGCTCTGCTGGAGCACAACCCGTACGGGACCGTGCCGACGCTGGTGGATCGGGATGTCGCGCTGTACGACCCGACCATCATTACTGAGTACCTGGATGAGCGGTATCCCCATCCTCCGTTGATGCCGGTCGACCCGGTCAGCCGCGCCAAGGCCAGGTTGGTGGTCTACCGGATGGAGCGGGATTGGTACGCGCTCTACGAGCGGCTTGAGGTCGCGGAGCGGAACCACGCCAAGTCGGCCCGTCGCGCCCTCCAGGAAAGCCTGGTGGCTGCGGCCGAGTTGTTCGAGGGCCAGCCCTACTTTCTGAACGACGACTTTTCGATTATGGATGCGGTGGTTCTGCCGTTGCTTTGGCGGCTTCCCCCCGCGGGGATCGCCTTGCCGCGTGCGGCCGAGGGGATCGTCAGCTATGCGGAGCGCCTCTTTGCGACGGCGCAGTTCCAGGATAGCCTGACCCGTGAGGAGCGTGCGCTCCGGGAGTGATTTCCCCCCTTCTTCCGGCTGGAGGAATGGCCGTATGAAGTCGAGTAAACCCTATCTGACACGCGCTCTGTACGAGTGGATCCTCGATAATGAACTCACGCCCCACTTGATGGTGGACACGCGTCACGGGGACGTCGAGGCACCCATGGAGTTCGCCGATGGCGACCGGCTGGTGCTCAACGTCTCGCCGCGCGCCGTCCAAAACCTGTTGATGGGGAACGAGTTGATCGAGTTCCAGGCGCGGTTCGGCGGCGTGGCGCGCCATGTCTGTGTGCCGGTAAGCCGGGTGACAGCGATCTACGCCAAGGAGAACGGGCACGGGATGCTGTTCGGTAGCGAGGATGACGATGGTGCTGCGGCGCCGGAAGGCGGTACCGACGGCGACGATACGCCTCCCCCAACGGGGGGAGCGCCGCGTTTACGGGTGGTCAAATAAAGGAAGCGGCAGTGCGGTCCACTTGAGTGCGCTATCCCTGCGTCCCCTCATTAGCCGCCGGGAAGAGGGTCCGGTCGACCAGATCACAAAGGCAGTGAAGGGCCAGGAGATGCACCTCCTGAATCCGGGCCGTCGATTCAGCGGGCACCCGGATTTCGACGTCGTCCGCCCGCAAGGTGGCCGCGACGGCCCCGCCCTGGCGGCCGGTGAGGGCGACGACCTGGATATTGCGCTCCGCGGCGGCCCGACAAGCGCTGACCACGTTGGGTGAGGCGCCGCTGGTGGAGATGGCCAAAAGCGCGTCGCCGGGCTGTCCGAGCGCGCGCACTTGGCGCGAAAAGACCTCGTCAAAGGCGTAGTCGTTGGCGATTGATGTCAGCGTGGAACTGTCGGTGGTCAGCGCGATGGCCGGTAGGCCGGGGCGCTCCAGTTCGAACCGGTTGAGCAGTTCGGCGGAGAAGTGCTGAGCGTCGGCCGCCGACCCGCCGTTGCCGCAAACGAGGATCTTGCGGTCGTTGCGCAATGCGGTGGCCATCAGGTGGCCCGCGCGGGCGATGGCCGGAGCGACTTTGTCCAGCGCCTCCCGTTTGGTTTGAATGCTGGCGTGGAATAGCTGAGCGATGCGCTCTTCAGGGGTCATGGGTTTCTCCTTCCGGGCGCCTTTACCACGATCCGTCCGCGGCGAAAGCGTCCTTGATCCACTCTACCGAACCGTCGCCGTCGATGGTGACCACATCGAATCGACCCGGTGTCTCGCCGTGCCGCGCCATCCACAGGCGGGCGGCGTGTATCAGGCGCCGGCGCTTGGAGGCGGTCACCGATGCGGCGGCCCCGCCGAACCGCGCCGAGGTGCGTTGACGGACCTCCACAAACACAGTGACGCCGCAATCGGACATGATCAAGTCGATCTCGCCGCCGCGGGAATGGAAATTCTCCGCTAGCGGAGTGAGCCCTTGCGCGTGTAGATGCGCCAGAGCGCGCCGCTCAGCGGCGGTACCGGCGGCACGGCTCACGGCCGCTACTCTTCGTCGGTGCCGTCGGGCGGCGGGATATCGGGTATAGGCGGAATCGCCGAGGGCCCCGTCTCCAACCCCCAGGGCGCCGCCACGGAAGGCATCGGCCGGAAAAGCGCCCGGCCGCCACGGAATTGCGCGGGAACCAACCCCCTTTCGATGTGGCCGTCGGACCGCACCCGCAACTGCCCGGTGAGGCCGTCAATGGACTCGTCGGGATGATCCTGCAGGATCTCCAGGTAGGGCAAAATGCGGTAGGCGTCGATGCCCAGCGCGGTAAGCCGGGCGTAGCGGTCCATCGGATCGCCCCATATCTCCCGCAGAGAGGCGCGCTCCAAGGCTGCCCCAACAGCGGCGGCGGCGTCCACCATCCACGGCCCGTCGAGGAAGTAGAGTCCGTTTAAATCCCGATCCCGGTCCGGATCGTGCCGCCCGGCGTAGACATGGGAAGTGGCTAGCACCGGGAGATCCTGCGCGTGGTGGTACTCGATCTGGGGGCGTAACAGACGCGCCTGCTGCGGGAACGCGGCAAGGAAAATACCGTCCACATCCTGGCGGCGGCGCGGGGTAAACTCAAGCCGTTGGCCCAATTGTCCGGCCAGTTGACGATAACGGCGGTCGCTGGCGTCCAAGTTGAGGGCGGAGCGAAGGGGTCCGGCGTGGTCGCTGGCGTTGGGATCGTAGGCGGCAATCTGAAGTACCGCCGTGTCGGGGTGTGCCGCGAACGCTTCATCAAAAGCGGACGCGATTCGCACGCCCCAAGAGTTGTCGGGAACCAATACCACAACGTTCCGCCACCCCCGTGCATATGCATGGTCCGCCGCGGCCGCCGCCTCCGCCTCGGGGTCCAGGGCGAACTGGAAGATGCCGCCGGGCGGTGTGGTTTCACTGTCAGTGGTATTGAGCGCGAGGACGGGGACGTCCGCATCGTCGACCGAAGCCAACGCGGCGAGTTCATCCTTGGTCAAGGGGCCGATAATGTGTTCGGCGCCGGCAGCGGCGGCCTCGTAGTACATCTCAATCACCCGCTCCTTGTCGCCGGCGGTGTCGTAAATTGTGATCTCCGGCCGGTCCCCGGGGGCGGCGTAGTAGGCGGCGAGTACTCCGTCGCGTACCGCGCGGGCGGCGTCGCGCAGCTCGCCCGAGAGGGGCAGCATCAAGGCAATCCGTTGCGGCGGGCGGAACTGCTCTTGGTAACGCGCCACGATTTGAGGTACTTGGCGGTCCAGCGCCGGATGGTCCGGGTAGCTCTCCGTCCAGCTGTCCAATGCATCACCCAGACGGTCCGGGTTGAGCCGGTAAGACCGGGTCAATAACGCCAGATCGAACCAGCCCTGAACGACCTCCTCTTCCGGCTCTGTAAGGCTTTCCAGTACATGGACCGGCACGCGGGAGAGGCTCGCCCACAGCAATTGCCGATTACGGTCGCGTTCAGAGGGCCTCTCCAGGTACGCTTCAGCCTTACTCCTTAAGCGGACGACCGCGAGATGCTGATCCAGCGCCTCCGCGACCCGGGCGCGCAACTCGTAGTATGTCTTTTCCCGGCTGTCAGGCGGCGAAGGCAGGAGGCTGAGTTGAACCCGGGCCGCCGCGGGGTTCCCCATACGGATGAGCGTTTCCGCGCGCGCTAGGCGGTACCGGACCGGTTCATCCCCGATCAGTCGGTCGGGGTCGATCTTCGATAGTGACGCTGCGGCCGCCTCGGTCTCGGTCAACCGGAGCCACATCTCCCCGGCTCGCAGTAGCGCTTCATGGCGGAGCCCAGGGTCATCGGTCGCGCTGGCGGCGCTTTCAAACCACTCGGCGGCTTGTCTGCGTTGACCGCGTTCGGCCGCTTCCTCCGCGCGGCTCATATACTCGCGTGGGGTGAGGCGGTCGACGACCTCTTCGGGGGCAACGTCGGGCTCATCCACCGGCGGCGTGGGCGCGCAACCGTAGGCCAGTGTTACAAGCCCGGCGGCGAGAAGCAGACGAAGAGAGGATACCGGAAGAGTCATGTATACGGCTTGTACGGGAAGCACAGCATCTTAGTGGATCCGAAGTATCGGAGGGAGGGGGTAAGCATGTCAAACATCGCCGGCGGGGGCGACCCCGATATCGTCGACGGGGGCGTGTTATGGGTAGTGGCTACCCCTATCGGTAATGCCGACGACGTCACTCTGCGGGCGTTGTCCGTTCTCGCCGGCGCCGATCTGGTGGCGGCGGAGGATACCCGGCGGACCGGCCTCCTGCTGTCACGGCACGGCATCCGGACGAAGTTGGTCAGCCTCCATGAACACAACGAGCAGGCACGGATTCCCCGTATACTCCGAACGCTGTGCGGTGGACGACAGGTCGCGCTGGTTAGTGACGCCGGGACGCCTTTGATCAGTGATCCGGGGTTCCGGTTGGTGTCGGCCGCTGTCGATGCCGGGGTGGCGGTACGGCCCGTTCCGGGGGCTTCCTCCATCACCGCGGCGCTCTCCGTGGCCGCGTTGCCTACCGACCGTTTCGTATTCGAGGGCTTTTTGCCGTCGCGCCGTTCCGCCCGCCGGGCGGTACTGGAGCGGCTGCGACACGAGCCGCGGACGGTTGTCGCGCTGGAGTCGGCTCATCGTATCGTGGAGAGCCTGGCGGACTTGGCCGACATCGTGGACGAGGCGAGGCGGATGGCGTTGGCACGAGAGTTGACCAAGCGGTATGAGACCGTGCTGCGGGGCGCGATCCGCGAGGTGGCGCGTACTGTGGCCGAGCAGCCGGAGCAGAGGAAAGGCGAGTTTGTGCTGGTCATCGAGGGGGGCGCCCAGGCGCCGCCGGCCGGCCGGCCGGCCGACGACGTCCTCGATGCGCTGCTGGCCGAACTCCCGCTAAAACAGGCGGCCAGGTTGGCGGCCAAAATCACCGGGGAGAAAAAGAACGCGCTCTACCAGCGCGCCCTTGCCCGCCGATAGGCGAGACGGGGAAAAGTATGGAGCCGGCCTGTAAGCCGGGTTCTGTCGAGGGTGATCATTCCTCTGGGGCGCCCGTCACCGTGCGCCTCTAGCGGCCTACCCGGAAGCGGCGCGGGCCACGCCATGGCTCCCCTATTTGGCCTTGCTCCGGGTGGGGTTTACCGTGCCGCGAGCCGTTGCCGGTCGCGCGGTGCGCTCTTACCGCACCCTTTCACCCTTACCTGTGCCCCTCCAAGGGGCCATCGGCGGTCTACTCTCTGTGGCACTTTCCGTGGGCTCACGCCCCCCAGGCGTTACCTGGCACCCTGCCCTGCGGAGCCCGGACTTTCCTCCGCGCCGTTCAAGCGCAGCGACCACCCGGCCGACTCCTCGAACCAATTATACCAGACGGCACGGCGGCCGGTTGGAGGTGGTCCCGGGCCCCGTTACGAATGTTATGGAACGTATTGCCGGGGCGGGGTTACTGCCGGGCGGCCTCCGGACGCGCCGAGCATCGGAGGCCGATCAGGACTCCGCGAAGCGGAGAG
>SKJZ01000116.1 GCA_007121755.1 Halorhodospira sp.
CGCCGTCTCGGGCTTGGTGCTGTTCGGTGGCGTGCCGTGGTCGAAGTTCGCCCACATGTTCTTCAAGCCGGCCGCCGCCTATCAGCGGCGCGTCAACGAAGCCAACGGCTTCCGGGACAACCTGCCGCCGCCCGCGGACAAGCGGGCACAGTTCGGTCTCGGCATCAAGCGGGAGGCGCCCCGCCACTACTGAGCCGACGAGCCGAACGAGCCATTCGGAATCCTGGAGGAGAGCGAGATGCCGACATTCGTTTACATGACCCGGTGCGACGGCTGTGGACACTGCGTCGATATCTGTCCGTCGGACATCATGCATATCGACAGGACCTACCGGCGCGCCTACAACATCGAGCCCAATTTCTGCTGGGAGTGCTATTCGTGCGTAAAGGCCTGCCCGATGCACGCCATCGACGTCAGGGGCTACGCCGACTTCGCGCCGCTGGGGCACAGCGTCCGGGTTCTGCGCGAGGAGGAGAAGGGCACCATCTCCTGGCGCATTAAATTCCGCGACGGCCGCGTCAAGAACTTCGTCTCGCCCATCACCACCCAGCCCTGGGGCGAGAAGATCCCGAAGCTCGCGAGGCACGAGGCGCCCGACGAGAAAGAACTCGACTCCCCGTTGCTCTGCCACGAGCCCGACGGACTCATGGTCGACGGCGGATTGCCCACCATTGATAAATCTAAATTCAAACAAGGGGTGTATTACTGATGGGCTTCAAGACGGTTTACGAAGAGTGCGACATCCTGGTGGTCGGGGGCGGCATGGGAGGCACCGGCGCCGCCTACGAGGCCCGCCATTGGGGGCGCGACCTGAAGATCGTGGTGGCCGAGAAGGCCAACATCGACCGCAGCGGCGCCGTGGCCCAGGGCCTGTACGCCATCAACTGTTACATGGGCATGCGCTGGGGCGAGAACCAGCCGGAAGACCACGTGCGTTACGCCCGCAACGACCTCATGGGCATGGTGCGCGAGGACCTGGCCTACGACATGGCCCGCCATGTCGACTCCGCCGTCCACCAGTTCGAGGAGTGGGGTCTGCCGATCATGCGCGACCCGGAGACCGGGCGCTATCAGCGGGAAGGCAAGTGGCAGATCATGATCCACGGCGAGAGTTACAAACCGATTGTCGCCGAGGCCGCGCGCAAATCCGCCGACAAGATCGACAACCGCATCATGGTGACCCATATGCTGATGGACGAGAGCCGGCCCAACACCGTCGGCGGCGCCATCGGCTTCAACGTGCGCACCGGCGACCTCCATGTCTACAAGGCCAAGGCGGTCATCATCGGCGCCGGCGGCGCCTCCCACATCTTCAAGCCGCGCGCCGTCGGCGAGGGCATGGGGCGGACCTGGTACGCGCCTTGGAGCAGCGGCTCGGCCTATGCGCTGGCGATCCAGGCCGGCGCCAAGATGACCCAGATGGAGAACCGCATCGTCCTGGCCCGCTTCAAGGACGGGTACGGCCCGGTCGGCGCCTACTTCCTGCACCTCAAGACCTATACCCAGAACGCCTACGGCGAAGAGTACGAGTCCAAGTGGTACGAAGAACTCAAGTCGATGGTGGGCGAGTACATCGATCACCACCCGACCCCCACCTGCCTGCGGAACCACGCCTTCCTGCGCGAAGTCGCGGCCGGGCGCGGCCCGATCCACATGGTCACCAAGGAAGCCTTCCAGGACCCGCACAAGGAGACCGTGGGCTGGGAAAACTTCCTCGGCATGACTGTCGGCCAGGCGGTCGTCTGGGCCTCCCAGGACATCGACCCGAAGTACATCAACCCGGAGTTGACCACCTCGGAGCCCTACGTGATGGGGTCCCACGCCACCTGTTCCGGCGCCTGGGCCAGCGGGCCGGAGGACATCTCCCCCGGCGAGTACTTCTGGGGCTACAACCGGATGATGACCGTGGAGGGGCTGTTCGGCGCCGGTGACGCCCTGGGCGGGACGGCCCACGCATTCTCCTCGGGCTCCTTCACCGAGGGCCGCCTCGCCGCCAAGGCCGCCGTGAAATACATCAAGGATCACGCCAACGACAAACTCGACGTCTCGGACCGGCAGATCGAGAAATTCCGCGAGCAGATCTACAAGCCGCTGGAGAACTACGAGGTCGGGCGCAACGAGATCGTCGCCGGCACCGTTTCACCCAGCTACATCCTGCCCCTCCACGGCTTGCAACGCCTGGAGAAGATCATGGACGAGTACGCCGGCGGCATCACCGTCAACTACATGACCAACGAGCCCCTGCTCAAACGCGGGCTGGAGCACCTGCGGATCCTGCACGAGGATCTGGAGCACATCGGGGCCGAGGATCTGCACCAGTTGCAGCGGGCGTGGGAACTCAAACACCGGGCCATCGCCTCGGAGTGCGTCGTGCAACACACCCTCTTCCGCGAAGAGACGCGTTGGCCCGGCTACTACTACCGCGGCGACCACCCGCAACTGGACGACGAAAACTGGCACGTCCTCACCGTCTCGCGGCGCGACCCGGAGTCCGGTGAGTGGACCATGGAGAAGGCGCCGGTTTACCACATCGTGGACTAAGCACGGTAACGAAGGAAGCCGGAGGTTGCGGACCTTCGTGCGCACGCTGTAGAATTCGCCGCTCGAACGCGACAGGCGCGTAGCTCAGCTGGTTAGAGCACCACCTTGACATGGTGGGGGTCGGTGGTTCGAGTCCACTCGCGCCTACCACTATTCTTCTTCTTGCACCCTCGTGTAGCGCTCGATTTCCTCCAGTAACTGCTGTTTGCGCACCGGCTTAACCAAGTGGCCGTCGCAGCCAGCGGCCAAGCACTCCTCCACGTCATCGCGCATGGCGTGGGCGGTGAAGGCGATAATCGGCGTGCGCCGCCGCCCCTGCTCCTCTTCCACCGCACGCATGGCGCGGGTCGCCGCTATCCCGTCGAGCACCGGCATCTGGATGTCCATCAAGACCAGGTCGTACTCGCGCTCGTGGAAACGGCGCAGTGCGGCGGCCCCGTCTTCCACTACATCGATCCGGTACGGGGTCTCCTTGAGGAAGGCTTCGATCAAAACGACGTTGTCAGGTGAGTCCTCCGCCATAAGCAGGCGCAACGGGCGGGTCAACGTCGCCGCCTGCGGCGCGGCGGCCTCCGCCCGCGGCCGGCCTTGGGCCGGCTCCAACGGCAAGGTGACGTGGAAAATGGCGCCCTGCCCCGGCTCGCTCTCCACCCGGATCGTACCGCCTATCCACTCCACCAGTTGCCAGCAAATGGACAGTCCGAGCCCGCTGCCGGCCCGCTTGCGGCGTGACCCCGAATCGTCGGCCTGGACGAACGGCTCGAAGATCCGCTCCTGCTGCCCCTTGGGTATTCCCGGACCGGTATCGGCGACGCGGATATGGAGATGGCACGGCTCGTCGTCCGAGACCGGATCGATGAAAAGTTCGACGGCCCCACACTCGGTAACCTTGATCGCATTGCTCAACAGGTTGACGAGGATCTGGCGCAAGCGGTCTCCGTCGCCGTGGAGCCGAGTCGGCACCCCCGGATCGATCTCCACCGACAGCTTGACGTCTTTCCCGTACCCATGCACCGCGGCCACCTGCATCGCGGTCTCTACGATGTCGCCGAGATTGAAGTCGTAGCGCTCGATCCGGATCTGGCCAGCCTCGATTCGGGACATATCGAGGATATCGTTGATCAGCCACAGCAACGACTCACCGGCGCGGCGGGAGATCTCCACGTAGCGCCGCTGCTCGCTGTCGAGCCGACTCTCCCGCAACAGGTCACCCATGCCGATGATGGCGTTCATCGGGGTGCGGATCTCGTGGCTGACCATGGCGAGGAAGTTGCTCTTCGCCCGGTTGGCCGCCTCGGCGGTGGCGCGTTCCGCCTCCAGGGCCCGGGCCCGCCGGCGGCTGCGCCGATGCCAGCCGAGGCCGACCCAGCCAAGCAGGAGCGCCGCCCCGTGATAGAGCGCCGAGTTCCGGATCTGCCCGCCACGGGCGGCCAGGATCGGCGCGGCGTCTGTGGTCACCGCGATCCCCCCGCGCACCTCGCCCACGGCGTAACCGCTGTCGGCGTGGCACTGTATGCAACTCGGCTCCATCAACAACGGGGCAATGAAGCGAAACTCCTCGGCCTCCCGGCGCAACTCCCCCATCTCCCCCAACCCTTCCTCGAAGGACTCCAGGGCGCGGCGCTCCCAGTCGTTGCGGGGGCGGTTCTGGGGCCGCAACGGCGCGAGGCTCATCATGTGGAATCGGGTCTTCTCCTGCTCACCGGCGATCTCGCTGATCTGCCGCGTCATATAGGCGGGGTTGATCATAGTCAGCCGCAGGCCGCCGTCGGTGCGCAGGTCCCGCTCCGGATGCTCCAGGTACGGGTTCGGCCGAGTCTCTTCCGTCACGGGGACGTAAACCCCCCCGTGGCGCGCATTCCACGCCCGCGACAGGACGATGTAGTCGAAGATGGTTTGCGCCTGGTGGCGGGCGATCTCGTGCGTATAGTCGTGGATCTGGCGGAGGTTGAAGGCCAGCGACAGGGCGACCACCACCGCCCAGACCAGGGCGGCCATCACGTACGGCCGTGTTATCGCTCTTCCGTCGTGTTGCACGACACCTCACTGACCCGGCCTTGGCATAGGATCAAACCTACAAGAAAACGGGGATCACCGCGAGCAGTGATTGACAACCACGCACGCCGGTCCGTAGATTCAAACAGCTTACAATCGGGGAGACGCGACGTGGAATGGATCATACTGCTGGGGATTATCGGCCTGCTGGTAGCGGGCGCCGTCCTCATCTACAACCGCCTGGTGACCCACCGAAACCGGGTGGAGAACGCGTTCGCTCAGATCGATGTCCAACTCCATCGCCGCCACGACCTCATCCCCAATCTGGTCGAGACCGCCAAAGGCTACATGCAGCACGAGCGCGAGACCCTGACCGCGGTCATCGAGGCGCGCAACCAGGCGGTCTCCGGCTTGAGCAAGGCCGAGCACGATCCGCTCGATCCCCAGAGCATGCAGCAACTCTCGCAGGCGGAACAGGGCCTCAGCGGCGCCCTGGGCCGGCTCTTCGCGCTGTCCGAGAACTACCCGGACCTGAAGGCCAACGAGAACATGATGCAGCTCACCGAGGAGTTGACCACCACCGAGAACCGGGTGGCGTACGCCCGCCAGGGCTACAATGACGCGGTGATGAACTACAACACCGCCCGCGAGGTCTTCCCGAACAACTTGATCGCCTCGATGTTCAACTTCCAGGGAGCGACGCTGCTGGAGATCGACGAGCCGGCCAAGCGCGAAGCGCCCAGCGTCTCCTTCACCTGAACGCAACAGCCGCGGCGGCGCCATGAACTTTTTCGAACACCAGGACCGCGCCCGGCGCGCCACCCTGTGGCTGATCCTGTTCTTCATCCTCGGCGTCGCGGCGATCGCCGCCGCCGTCGCCGCGCTCGCTCTGATCTTCCTCGGCGAACCGCCCCCCGCCGCCCCCGAGGCCGGCCCGATGGAGTGGGCGCGTTACAACCTCCCGCTGCTGGCCGTCACCGTCGCCGCGGTGGCGGGCGGTATCGGTCTAGCCAGCCTCTTCCGCATCGCCAGCCTGGCCAGCGGCGGCGCTGCCGTGGCCGAGATGCTGGGCGGCACGCGGATCACCCCGGACAGCCGCGATCCGCTGCGCCGCCAACTGCTCAACGTAGTCGAGGAGGTCGCCCTCGCCTCCGGCACGCCGGTACCCGACGTCTACGTCCTCGAACAGGAACAGGGGATCAACGCCTTCGCCGCCGGCTACGGGCCGGGGGACGCCGCCGTCGCGGTAACGCGGGGGACCCTAGAGGAGCTCGACCGCGAGGAGCTTCAAGGGGTGATCGCCCACGAGTTCGCCCACATCGTCAACGGCGACATGCGCCTCAACATCCGCCTGATGGGGGTGGTGTTCGGCCTGCTGGTCCTCACCGTCGCCGGCCGCTTTATGATCCGCGCGCTCTACTTCGGCGGCCGTAACCGCGAAGGCGCGCAGGCCGCGATGGCGATCGCCGCGCTGGGGTTGGCCCTGGTAATCATCGGCGCCCTCGGTGTCTTCTTCGGCCGACTGATCAAGGCGGCGGTCTCCCGCCAGCGGGAGTTCCTGGCCGACGCCTCGGCGGTCCAGTTCACCCGCAACCCCGAGGGCATCGGCGGCGCGTTGAAGAAGATCGCCATTCACAGCAGTGGCTCGACCGTGGAATCCCCGGAGACCGAGGAGGTGAGCCACATGCTCATCGCATCCGGCTTCGCCTCGATGAGCGGGCTGCTCGCCACCCACCCGCCGCTGGTCGACCGGATCAAGGCGATCGAGCCGCACTTCGACCCAGAACGCGATCTTAAGGAGTTGGCCGAGACCGAGGAGCGGCGCCGGCAGCGGGAGGCACGCCGCGCCGCCGCCGAGGCGAAGAGAACAGAAGCGGCGGCGGAGCGGGGCTCCGGCGGCGTGAAGCTGCCTGGCTTCGGCCACCTGCCGGGCGCCGAGGCCCTGCCCGAGGGCGCCATCCTCGGCGCCATCCTGGCCGACGTCGAACGCCCCGATACCGCCCGTCAACAGCAGGCCGTCGCGCTCACCCAGTCTCTGCCCCCCGCCCTCAACGAGGCCGTCCACAGCGAACAGGCTCACCTCGCGGTCCTCTTCACCCTCCTCTGCGCCGACAACGCGCCGGCGCGGGAGCGGCAACTGGAGACCGTCGGCGAGGAGTGGGGCGACGGGGCACGCGCCGCGCTGGAGAAGTGGCTGGCGGCCGACTGGGAGCTGACCCCGCCGCAGCGCCTGCCGCTGCTGGAGCTTGCCCTGCCGGCCCTGCGGCATCGGCCCCACGAGCAGCTACACGCCCTGCGCGAAACCGTCCACCGGCTGATCGCCGCCGACGGGCGGATCTCGGTCTTCGAGTTCGCGTTGGGCCAACTTTTCGACGCTTACCTGCGCGACGTACTTCATCCGGGCGCCGCCGGCAGCGGCCGCGCCCGGATCAACGCCGAGAAGGTGGCCGGCATTCAGCTCCTACTCTCGGTCACCGCCCGTGCCGGCGCCGACAACGACGACAGCGCCGGAGCCGCCGCCTACGCCGCCGGAATGGCGCGCCTCTACCGCAATAACGCCCCGCCTCCCTATGGCGTCCCAATGGACTGGCCCGGCGCCCTGGAGGCCGCCCTCCCCCGCCTCGACCGCCTAAGCCCCGGCAACAAGCGGCGGTTGGTCGAGGCGATGCTCACCACGGTGAGCCACAACGGGCGAGTCAACCCTGCCGAGGCGGAACTCCTGCGCGCCTTCGCAGCCACGCTGCACGTCCCGATCCCCCTGATCGTCGCCACCACCGACGCCTAAACGGTCCCACCTACCCTCGGCTTCACTCATCCACGGGGCGGCAGCCACCCATTCAGGCATCGAACGCTGCGTCGTAAGCGACCGTACCCACGGGAATCGCCCCCTCAAACGCGATGGCCTGGAAGTACTCCGCCGGGACATCGGGCAGCACCAGCGAAGGCTCCGCCTTGAAGCCGAAGCGACCATAGAATCCGGGCTCCCCCAGCACGACACAGCCGGCCGCGCCAATGCCGCGCAGCTCCGCCAGCGCGCGCTCCACCAATCGGCTGCCGACGCCCTGCCCTTGGCACCGCGGCAACACCGCAATCGGGCCCAGGCCGTACCAGCGATCGCTACCGTCGGAGAGGGTGACCGGCGACAAGGCGACGTGGCCGACGATGGAGCGGCCCGAACAGCCGGGCGCGCTCAGCGGTTCGAGCCTTCCGCCGTCCCCGGCATCCACGGCCACTAGCGAAATCGTCAACCGTCCTGCCTTGCGCAACTCGGCGATGATGAACTGCTCGGTATGGCTTGTATGGGGCGCGTCGAGAAAGGCCTTGCGGGTCAATCGCTCGATCGCCGCCACATCCGACGGCTCTTCCAATCTGATGTCGATAATCATCCGAAAGCCTTCTTCGCCGGAAAGCTTGACGCGGCGCCCGCACCGGCTTAGTTTAGAACCATGCAAAGCCTGATTGTGAACGCAAAGAGCCTGCGACTTCCCTACCCGGCCTCCTGAAGGAGAGCCGGGTGATTGTCGTGCGTTTCAATTTTTGCGTTTGCAGTCAGGAGTTCTCTTATGTGTGCGTCCCCGTCCCGTCCGGCCTCCGCCGGCGCCTTTCGCGCCGGTAAGTACCGCCCCTTCGCCCCCGTCCGCCTGAACGACCGAACGTGGCCCGACCGCGTCATCGACGCGCCGCCGGTATGGTGCAGCGTCGATCTGCGGGACGGCAACC
>SKJZ01000086.1 GCA_007121755.1 Halorhodospira sp.
AAATGGGCGCTGGCGTAGTCGTCGCTGGTGGTGCCGGTGGTCACGGCGAGGGTCTTGCCGGACAGATCGTCGATACTCCGCACCGCATCGTTGTCGGCGCGGACCATGAGCATCAGTCCGCTGTCGTAGTAGGCGTGGGAGAAGTCCATGGTCTCCTCGCGGGCCGAGGTGATGGTGATCGCGGCGATGGCGCCGTCGACCCGGCCGGTCTGCAGCGCGGTGATGATGCCCGAGAAGTTCATCGTGTTGTACTCGTAGTCCCAACCGTTCTCGGCGGCGATAGCCTCCCACAGCTCGATCTCAAAGCCGGTCCATTCCCCGTTCTCCTGAAACATGAACGGCACGAACCCAGACGGGATGGCGATGGTCAGCCGGTCGGCGTGGACCATCGGGGCCGCCAGCAACAGGATCAGGGCGGCGGACAGGGTACGCAGATACCTGGTGGTCATCGGAGTGCTCCTCCTGTTGCCGTGTATTGCGCAAGGCATTCCTTGACGGTAGGGCGTGCCTTGGGGGGTGTCAATCGGGTCAAAAGTCCTTGAAACGCCCCGCCAGACCGATGGTGCTCAACGCCCCGGCGATGATGCCGGCGGTGTTCTACATTTAGGGGAATGCCGGATAACCCGTCATTGCGAGGAGAGGGGCGTCGTTATGACCAAGGTATTAGTGCTTTTCCACTCTATGTACGGCCATATCGAGACCATGGCGGAAAGCGTCGCCGAAGGGGCCAAGTCGGTGGCGGGCGCAGAGGTCACCGTGAAACGAGTGCCCGAGACCATGGACCCGAAGGCGTTCGCCGACGCCGGCGGCAAAACGGATCAGAAGGCGCCGGAGGCCGCGCCCGCGGAGTTGGCCGACTACGATGCGATCCTCTTCGGTTCGCCGACCCGCTTCGGCAACATGACCGGCCAGATGCGCAACTTCCTCGACCAGACCGGCGGCCTGTGGGCCCAGGGGGGGTTGCGCGGCAAAGTGGCCAGCGTCTTTACCTCCACCGGGACCGGGGGCGGGGAGGAGACGACCATCACCTCGTTCTGGAGCACATTGGCCCACCACGGGATGGTCATCGTCCCGATCGGCTACGGCTTGCAGGAGCAATTCGATATCTCCGCCGTCAGCGGCGGTACGCCGTACGGTGCCTCGACCCTGGCCGGGGCCGACGGGTCGCGCCAACCCGACGCCCGTGAACTGAAGATCGCCCGCTTCCAGGGCGAGTATGCGGCGCGGATCGCAGACCAACTCCGGCGCGGCCGTTGAACGCCGCCGCCCTCCGCCGCTTCGGCCTTGACGCCGGGGGGAGGATGGTGCGTAATCGCCGGCGCTGTGGGGCGATTGCCGGAGTGGCGCGGTGTATATCCACGTTTTCGGATACGGATTTACCGGTTCAGGCGCGTTGCTGGACTGGATGAAGGACCGGCCCGACCTCTGCGTGGCGCCGAAGATCAAGGGTTTCATGGGGCGCCACGGCGTCGGGGAGCTGCTGCTGGCGACAGGAGAGCCCCAACGGCAACAAGACATGGCCCGTGCCCGGCTCGCCGAATTGGAGCGCGAGATCCGCAATCGGCCGCTGAAGACCCGCCTTCCCGGTTACCGCGCCGGACGCAACGCCATCAACGCGTTACGCACCGCCCTGGGTGTTGGGCGCCGCACCGGCGTGCATTTGACCAGCACCGAAGTGGAGGGGATCGAGGGGTGGCTGGAGGATCGGCGGTTCATCGCCGATTTCCTCGCCCGCCTGGAGGGCGGTGGCGAGTTCGACGCCTTCGCCTTTTGGCAGGAGTGGCTCCGGTGCCGGGTTCGGCAGTACTGCGGCAATGCGCGGCACGTGGCGCTGGACAAGTGCCTGCCGTTCGCCGAGGAGAAGTACGACGGCGTCTGGGAACGGGTTTTCGACCCGGCGCGGGTGGTTGTCGCCCATCGCGATCCGGCCGACCAGTGCGCCGAATTGGGGCGGCGCGTGGGGTGGGATCGGTTCGTGCGTAAAGGGAAGTACATGGCGGCAGGCGAGGCCGATCCGGCGGCCAATTTCCTCGCCACCATGCGCGGCCATCTGGAGCGGTTGTTGGCCTACCAGCGGCGGGCGCCGGAGGTCTGTCTGTCGGTGCCCTTCGAAGGGTTCGTGCAGGAACATGCGCGCTGGGCGGGCGTGATTACCGCGTGGCTCGGCCTCCCGGAGCGGACGCCCACCGTCGGCCATTTCGATCCGGCGGTCTCCCGCGAGAACATCGGCATCGGCGAAGACGATCCGCGGACCCTTCGCTTTCTCGAATCCCACCGGGATGCGTTGGAAGCGGTCCGCGAACTGCGCCGGGAGCTGGACGCCCTCACTCTGTCGGCCACCCCGGATAGCCCAGCGCCTTGAGATCCCATCCGGTCCGTTCCGCCAGCCAGCGGTTACCGGGCCCGTAGGTGGCCTCAATGGTCTGCAGCTGTTCGGGCGTCAGTTCGATATCGAGCCCCTTGCTCATCTTCGCGTGCGCCCACTCGGGCAGGGGCAGCCGTTTCAGAAACTGCTCCAGCGGCCGGGGCAGGTGGCGCCGCCAAGGCGTGTTGGAGGCCCGTGACCGGGCGTGGGCCGAGGGCAGGACAATGTCGTCCACGTCGCGGCCCAGCGCCGCGGCAAGCGCCGCGCGGGCCTGGTCCGGCTGCTGCTTCCACGCCTCCAGCGGCAGGACGTGAACCGTGCCGAACCGCTCCTCCCAGGCGCGGAAGAGGTCGTCGTAAAGCCAGAGCCCCCAAATGCTCTCCTCGCTCCGGTGGGTCGCCATGGTGGCGGAGGTCTCCAGCGTCGCCAGCCCCTCTTTCATGAACGTATCGAAATCGTGGGGATACCCCCTGGCGGTGAAATTGAAGTAGTTGGACACACAGATGGCCGGCTGTCGGCGGATGGTAATCAGCACTTCGGCGTCGCCGACGATCTTATGGATCGCGTCGGCCACTTCAGGCGCCAGGGACGCGGGGTAGTAGGTCAGTTTCTCCTGGGAGTAGAGCAGCAGCGTGGTCTCCGCCGGCGCTGCGGCCACCGCCTGCCGCCACTCCGCCGCCAACTCGCCGGCATCGCGGGCGCCGTGGGGCACCTTATGGAGCTTGGGGTTGATCCGGCTGTAGTGCCCGAGATAGTGGGTCTGGGGCAGTTCACGGAAGAGGTGGCGCTGCAGCGTCGTGGTTCCCGTCTTGGGACAGCCGATGTGGATTACCGTCTTCATTACGATGGATCGCCTCGTCGTGGTGCCCTAAGGATTCGCGCGGCCGTCCGCCGCGTCCGCCGGAGGTTGGCGCGCCGTATCCGCGGCCACCTCTTGCAGAGCCCGGTGCAGGCGTGCCTCCGCCGTCCCGCCGTGGCGGTCGCGCTGTTGCCGCCACCACTCCGCATGGACATGCGCGATGCGCACCGGAATCGTCTCAAGCCCGACCAGGCGCGCGGCGGCGAGCCGCTTGCGGCCGGCGTTGGTCTTGAGTATCCGCCCGTTGCGGTCGATGGCGACATTGATGTCTTCAACACTCAAGTCTTCCCGGAACCCTTGATCGCGTATCGACGCGATCAGCGCGATGCAATCGCGCAGGTAGGTTTCGATGCGCTCGGGCGTGTCGAGCGCAAGGCCCTGGGGAATGCGGGCGTAGGCGCGCCCCTGCTCCATATCTGCCACCAGTGCGTGCCAACTTGCGCTCGCCCGCAGGTCGTCCCGGTGGTTCCAGACATCGGCCATGAGCTTGAAGCGCGAATTCTCCTCCAGCGGCCGGGTCCACAGATCCCAGTCGCCCGGCCAGAAGAACTTCCTCCGGTCGGGCTTCGCTACGGCCCGCCCCGTCTTGGGCGGGCAGACGATGCGATCGAGCATGGCCGGCGGCAAATGGAGGCGGGTGGCGTCGTCCAGGCGGTCAACGGCGACGCGCCGGGATATCATCCGGTCCGGCACCGGGCCGCCCCGCGACCAGATCGACCACAGCAAGTGGGCCGCCGGCCGGCGGATCGCGCGGTACAGGCCGTCGCGGAACCGTTTACCGAACCGGTGCCGGAAGGCGCGGAAGCGGAAGAAGAGCCAGCCCGGATCGAGCGGTCCACCCCACTTGTAGCGTTTTCCCATGCCTCAACCCTTGATACGTATGCCCGTGGAGCCCCCACCCCGCGGGATACTTGCCGGAGGTGGTACGCGCAACGCCTCCGCCCAAGCGGCGGCAGGGTAACACGATTCCCGGTGATCACGCGGAGATGGCGGGCGGCGCGGGCCCGGCCGATCAGAAGAGTTGAATCTTCGGCAGATCCCCGCCGGGCGCCGGCTCATCTTCGGTGTCGGCGACCACGCCGTGGTGGACATCCCGCTGGCTGTCCATGACGTAGCGGCTTCGAAAGCGCTCCGTATCGAGGGTTAAATTCGCGGTGTCGGGCGTGTTGCCGGTAAGAGCTTGCCGGAGCGTATCCGCGTGCTCATCCAGTTCGTGCGTCATCGAGATCACCTGATCGAGCTGTTGGCGGGCCACGTCCTGGAACTGAATGCCGGCCATGGCGCGGGCCGTCACGCCGGCGATCTCCCGCGTCGTCTCCTGCACCTGCTCGACCACCTCCCGGTGGTGGTCCATCACCGCCTGTTGGTTCTCCGCGACTTTCGCCATCTGCGCCTCGATCCCCGATAACGCCTCGCGCTCCATTTCGGCTTCGGCCTCGGCGCCGTCCAGCTCCGCCTGAAAGTGGTGTCGGATGGCCTCAACCATCTCTTCGACCCCGGAGGCGATTCGGGTGGCCGCCGTGCCCGACTCGGCGGAGAGGTTGCGCACCTCCTCCGCCACCACGGCGAATCCGCCGCCCCGGTCGCCGGCGCGGGCGGCCTCGATCGCCGCATTGAGCGCCAACATGTTGGTCTGCTTGGCTATATCCCGAATGATGCGGATGCTGTCCTGCAGTGCTCCCGCCTGTTCGGTCAGCTCTTCAATGCGCTTTAGGCCCTCATCGGCCACCCGCCGGCGGTGTTCGATAAAGTGGGCGATCCGCTGTAGCGCCTCACGGCCCGCCTCTTCGCTCCGTTTCGACTCCCGGCTCAGCCCGGTGGTGACCGTGTTCGAGCGGGCGGCGTAACTGGCGGCCTCCTGGGCCTTGGTATCCACCTCTTTGAGGCGTTGCATGAAATCGACGGCGGCTTGTTCGGTCTCGTCCGTGGTCCGCCGCAGATGGTTGCGTATCAGCTCGTATACGGTGGTTTGGCTCGCCAGGCCGTCGGCCACCGGCTCCGTGTCGGGATGCCGGATATTGCGGTGCTCCGCGCCTCCCGTGGCGGGAGCGGCGGGGTGAACGCCGCCGCGGATCAACGAGCGAATCATTCGCAACATGGGGTCTCTCCAGGCGCGCGGCTTTGATTCTGGGAACAATCCATTACGCCCCCGGCACCACTTGCCGGACCACCTGGAGCAACTGCTCCGCATCGACCGGTTTGACCAGCCAGCCGGTGGCCCCCAGGCGCTTGGCTTCGTCACGCTTGTCCTGTTGCGACTCCGTCGTCAAGACCAGGACCGGCGTGAACCGGAAGCCGGATTGGCTCTTCACCTCCGCGATCAGCTCCATGCCGTTCATCTTCGGCATGTTCAAATCGGTGATAATCAGATCCGGCTTGGCGCCGGCGTTGAGCTTCTTCAATGCCTCCTCGCCGTCGCCCGCCGTCTCCACCTCGAAGCCGGCGCCTTGCAGTATGCCGCTCATGCTCATGAGGATGGTTCCGGAGTCGTCTACCAAGAAGATGCGTTTCATGAGGTGGTTCCCTCCTTCTGTTGCGCGGCGGAAGCGTCGACGGGCGCCCCCCACAGCCGCTCGAGTTCTTCGTACAACATCCAGTAGTCCATCGCGCCGCGGCTGCGCGGCGCGTAGAGCCGCACCGGACGGCCGGCGCGGCTCGCCTCGGCCACCCGGATGTCGGTGCGTATCCCGCGCAGGAGGCGCCACTCCCCGAACTGCCGGGCCATGTCGTCGAGCACCTCCCGGTGCATGCGGATGCGCGGGTCGATCAAGGTCGGCAGCAGGGCCAGGCCGCTGAGCCGGCGGTCCGGTTCGCTGGCGACGCGAAAGAAGAGGCCGGCCAGTTGGCGCACCCCCTCGGCCGACAAGTGGTGGGGGACGAACGGGATCAACGCCGCGTCGGCGGCGTGCAGGGCGCTCATCAAGAGGCCGCCGAGGGACGGCGGCGTGTCCACCACGACGCGCTCGAAACCGTCCGCCCAGTCGGTGTGCTCAAGTGTCCGCGCCAGCCGCGGATAGTGGCTCGGGGTGACTTCGCCGTCGAATTCCCGGTCGGCCGGCGCCAGCCACAGGTTGTCCAGGCCGGTCGGTGCCGGCGGGGCCGGAAGCGGCGGTTCGTCGCCCCGGAACAGGTCGTGGATGGACGGCGCGCCCAACGCGGTGCGGAGACCGACGCTGATGCCGGCGTGGCCCTGAGTGTCGAGGTCGATCAGCACGGTCCGCAGGCCGCGCGCGGCCATCTCCGCCGCCAGGTTGACGGCGGACGACGTCTTCCCGGTGCCGCCCTTGCGGTTCGCGACGGCGATCACTTGCATGCGGTCGCGCCGGTTCAAGGGGCCCTCCCTTCCGGCGGCGTCCCGGCCTCCAGGGCGGGGACGATCCATCGGCGCAGGAACGGTTCGTCGGGATAGGTGCTGATCGGCGGCCGGGCGCACAGCAGCACCTGGAGGACGGCGGCATGCACATGGCGGCACGCCTTGAGATGGACCCGGCCTTTGGGGTGTTTGTGCAGCCAGGCGAGCAGTTCCTCCGCCTCCTCGACCGAACATATCCCTTCCAAGTGGACGGTCTGTCTCTTACCGGTCACCGGCATCAGAGCAACTCCTTGAGGTTGAGCACGAGGAGCACCCGGCCGTCTCCGAGCAGCGCGGAGCCGGAGTAGGCGGTCAGTTCGGCGAGAATGCCGTCCAGCGGTTTCAGGATCACCTCGGTCCCCTCGTGGAAGTCACTGACCACCAGACCGCAAATCTGGTCCCGCAGGCGGACCACCAGCACCGCCTCTTCGCCGGAGTCGTTGCTGCCGGCGCCGTCTCCGTTCTCGCAGGCCGCGGCGTCCGCGGTGGCGGCCGCGGGCTCGTCCCGCAATCCGAGCACATCCCCGAGGCGGACGATGGGCACGACCCGGTCGCGCAGCACAAAGGCTTCGCGGTGCTTGACGGGGACGATGCGGTCGCGCGGCACCTTGACCGTCTCGACCACTTCGTCCATCGGGATGCCGAACAGTTGGCCATGCACTTCAATCTGCATGACCCGGGAGATGGCCATGGTCAGCGGCAGCGAGAGCCGGAAGAGGGTGCCTTCACCGGGGCGGCTCTCGACTCCGATCTGGCCCCCCCACTGTTCGATGGCGGTGCGGACAACGTCCATGCCGACCCCGCGCCCCGACAGGTCGGAGACCTCGCGGGCGGTGGAGAAGCCGGGGGCCATGACCAGTTGCAGGATCTGCTGCTCGTGGAGGGCGTCGAGTGCGCCGGCGTCCATGAGACCCTTGTCGAGCGCGGCCTGGCGCACCTGTTCGGGGTCGATGCCCTTGCCGTCGTCGGCGACCTCGACGATCACGCGATCCCCCTCCTGGAGCGCGGTAAGCCGCACCGTGGCCCGTTCCGGTTTGCCGGCGGCGCGCCGTTGCGCGGGTGGTTCGATGCCGTGGTCGAGGCTGTTGCGCACCATGTGGGTCAGCGGGTCGGTAAGCGCCTCGACGATATTCTTGTCCGCTTCGGTCTCCTCGCCCTCGATGACCAGTTCAACCGACTTGTCGAGCTTGCGGGAGACATCGCGCACCAGGCGGGGAAAGCGTTGAAAGACGAGGCCCATCGGCATCATCTGCACGCGCATGATGGTGCCCTGCATCGCTTGGGCAATGCGGTGGATGACGTTGAAATGGTCCTTCAGTTCCCGGGCGAGTTCGCGGACGCCGAAATCGTGTTCGGCACGCCGGGCGAGGAAGGGCAGGCCGTTCTTGGCCACCACCAACTCGCCGATCAGATCGCCGAGGGCATCGATATTGGCCTGGTCCACCCGCAGCGTCGTGGAGCGGGTGGCCGGTGGCGCGCCCGGCGGGTCGGCCGGCCCCGGTTCGCCGGTACCCCGTGTTGCGGTGTCAGATCCGGCGCCGGTCGCCGGCGCGTTCGATGCGGCCGTATCGGGCACCGGCAGTTTCAGCTCGGGGT
>SKJZ01000083.1 GCA_007121755.1 Halorhodospira sp.
ATGCCGATGGAGGCACCGCATCCGGTGCTGGGCGGGGACTTCGATCTCCACCTGATCGGCAGTTGGGTCAACTTCATTATCTCGGCGGCCCTGATTGCGGTTTTCGTGCGTTTTATGGCTGGGGTCCTGCGCCGTCAGGATATGCGCTTGGCCGATGTGCGTGAGGATACTCTGCGCAACGAGCAGATCGTGGCCCTGGGCACGCAGGCAGCCGGTGCGGCGCATCAGTTGGGCACCCCATTGTCCACGTTGACCATGGTCATCGACGAGATCCGCAGCGCTCGTCGTGACGATTCGGAGTTGCAGGAGGAACTGGATCTGGCCCGCTCCCAGGTCGATATCTGCAAAAGGACATTGGAGGAGTTGGTCGCCACCGGCGTCCGCTCCAAGGGGTCCGCAGCTCGCCCCGTGTCGTTGCGTGGGTTCATGGAGCGCGTACTCGACACGTGGAAGCTCGTTCATCCCGAGATCAAGGCGGACATTGCCTACGCCGAGGGAATGGCGGAGGTTGTGGTGAGGGAAGATTCCACATTGATGCACGCGCTGCTCAATCTGTTGAATAATGCGGCCGATGCCTCGGTGGACAACCACCACCGTGGGGTGGAGGTTCGGGTGGCTTGCGATGGTGAGGTGCTGTGGATGACCATCGACGATGAAGGCCCCGGCTTCGATCCCGAACGGTTGCCGCACGCGGGCCGGGTAATCCAGTCGAGCAAGCCCGCCGGAATGGGCATCGGCTTGGTCCTCGCCAACGCGACGGTGGACCGGTTCGGCGGCAGTGTGAAGCTGTTGGAGGCCCCCAACGGGGGCGTGCGTACCGAGATCGAACTCCCCCTGCACGATCTCGTTTATACCTCTGACGAAGAGGAAGAGCAGTGAGGAAGTCGATTCATGAATAACACCGCCCAGGGCATCCTGATTATCGATGACGATCCGACCTTCGGCTCGGTGTTGGGTCGATCGTTGGGCAGGTACGGTTACCGGATCAGTCGAGCGGAGACCCCCGAGGCGGCGTTGCAGACCGCTCGCGTCGAAAACCCGGAGTATGTGGTCCTGGATCTGAAGTTGGGGGAGTACTCGGGCCTCGAGTTGGTGGAGCCGCTCAAGGAGATCCTGCCCCAAGCGCGCATCTTGATCCTGACCGGCTACGCCAGCATTCCGACCGCGGTAGAAGCCATCAAGCGGGGCGCTTACGACTATCTGCCGAAGCCCACCGATGCCAACACGGTGCTCCAGACCTTGGAGGGGCAGGAGAAAGAGCCGGCCAGCGAGGTGCCGCAGGAGCCGATGTCGCTGAAGCGTCTGGAGTGGGAGCAGATCCAGCGGGTGTTGACGGAACACGACGGCAACATCTCGGCCGCGGCGCGCGCATTGGGCATTCATCGGCGCACCCTGCAGCGGAAACTGGGCAAGCGCCCCGTCCGCCGTTAGCGATGGCGCCGCGTCGGCCCGTGGTTCCGCCGTGGACGCCATGATCGACGTGCGCGGAGTGGTCAAAGGCTACCTGGAGGGCGGACGGCGCCGGGTCGTGCTCGACGGCGTCGACTTCACCGTTGCGGACGGGGAGCAGGTGGCGGTCATGGGGCCCAGCGGTTCCGGCAAATCGACGCTGCTCAATCTGCTGGGCGCCATGGAGCCTCCGGACGCCGGAACCGTCCGGGTGGCCGACGAAGATCTGACCTCTCTGAACGAGCGTGGCCGCACGCTCTTTCGCCGCCGGCGCATCGGGTTCGTCTTCCAGGAACTGAACCTCGTCCCCACGCTGACGGTCCTGGAGAATCTGTTGCTGCCGCTGGAACTCAACGGCGCCTTGGACACCGCCGGCCGGCGGCGCGCCGGTGCGCTGCTGGAGCGGGTCGGGCTGGGGGATCGCGGCGGTGGCTTTCCGGAGAACCTCTCCGGCGGTGAGCGCCAGCGGGTGGCGGTCGTTCGCGCCCTGGTCCACAGACCGGCGCTGCTCCTCGCCGATGAGCCGACCGGCAGCCTCGATGCCGCCGCGGCCTCCGACGTCCTCTCCCTTTTCGCCGCGCTGCGCGGCGAGCACGGATTGACGGCGGTGCTCGCTACCCATAGCAGCGCGGTCGCCGCGCGCGCCGATCGCATCGTGGAAGTGGGCGGCGGCCGCCTGCGGGAGGGCGCTGCGGCGTGATCTTCGCCCGCGCCGGGCTGCGTTACCACCTGCGCCACCCCTGGCAGGGGGCGCTGGCGGTGGCCGGGGTCGCGCTGGGGGTGGCCGTGGTGGTGGCTGTACAACTGGCCAATGCGTCGGCGGAACGGGCGTTTACCCGCACTGCGGAGGCCCTTGCCGGTGCCGCCACCCATCAACTCACTGCCGGGACTGCCGGCATTCCCGAAGCGTTCTATAGCGAGCTGCGCCGCGCCGGTGTACGGCCGTCGGCGCCGGTTGTGGAGGGGTTCGTCCGCGGCCCCGGCGAGATGCCGTTACGGGTGTTGGGCATTGATCCGTGGGCCGAGGCCGGGGTTCGCGATTCGGTCCGCAACGCGACGTCGGCGGTGGATGCGGGGGTTTGGCTGACCGGGCGGCGGTCATTCATTGTTCTGGAAGAGGATGCCCGTCGGCTGGGCGTTGCGGCCGGCGATCAGTTGGACGTGGAAGTGGCCGGCCGCGCCCACCGCTTGGCCGTGGCGGCGGTGGTGCTGCCACCGGACCGGCTGACCGCAGAGGGGTTGCGGGATACGCTAATCATGGATATCGCTGCCGCCCAGGAGTTGCTGGGACGAGTGGGCCGGCTCGACCGCATTGATCTGGTCTTGCCGCCGGAGGGGCTGGAGGTGGCCTTACCGGACGGAGTCACTCTGCGCCCGGTCGAGGCCGGTATCCAGGCCTTGGATGAGATGACGGCCGCCTTCCGGCTCAACCTGACCGCCTTCAGTCTGCTTTCGCTGCTGGTGGGGGCGCTGTTGATCTACAACGCCGTCTCCTTTTCCGTGGTCCAGCGGCGGCCGATACTGGGCCGATTGCGGGCCGTCGGAGTGGGGCGGGGACGGCTCTTTACCACGATTCTGGCCGAGGGTCTGTTGCTGGGCGCGCTGGGCGCCGCGCTGGGGCTGCCGCTGGGGATCGCCCTCGCCGAACTGTTGCTGGAGTTGGTGACCCGGACCATTAGCGATCTCTACTTCGTGTTGGCGGTGCGGGACGTCGCGCTGGTGCCATCGGCCGTGGCCGCGGCATTGGCGTTGGGCGTCGGCGCCGCCGGCGTGGCCGCCGCCGTGCCGGCATGGGAAGCGGCTTCGGTCGCGCCACGGGCCGCGTTGCAGCGTTCCGCGCTTGAGGGGCGAGCCCGCCGGTGGGCCGGTGCCGCCGCCTGTGCCGGTGCCGCGTTGGCGATCACCGGGGCCGCGGCCTTGCTCTTTCACGCCGGCGGACTGGTGGCGGCGTTCTTCGGCATCTTTCTGATCCTCGCCGGTAGCGCGTTGGTCGTTCCATGGGCCGTCGCCCGGCTGGCCACCGCCGCCGCGGCCCCCGCCGGTTGGGTGGCGGGCTCTGCGGGGCGCATGGCCGCCCGGGGGGTTGCGGCCGGATTGTCGAGAAGCGGCGTTGCGGCCACGGCGCTGGTCGTCGCAGTGGCGGCCGTGGTCGGCGTGAGCGTGATGATCGACAGCTTCCGCGCGGGACTGTCGCTCTGGCTCGACGGCACGCTGGCTGCCGATGTCTATATCAGCACGCCTTCGGTTACGGGCGATGCCCCCCCGCTGTTGGACCCGGCGCTGGCCGGCCGCCTGCGCTCCCTGCCCGAGGTGGCCGCGGTGACCACCACGCGCTATCTGCGCGTGCCGTCACCGGCCGGGGAGGTGCGGCTGCGCGCCCACGATCTCGATACGGCCGGCCGCGCGGGGTTCCGTTTCAAGGAGCGCGATGACCGGGTATGGGGGGCGTTCGAGGCGGGCAAGGCGGCGTTGATCACCGAGCCGTTCTCGTTTCGTCACGGCCTGGGGATCGGTGACGAGATCGCACTGATGACGCCCGGCGGCGAGCGCCGGTTGCCGGTGGCAGGGGTGGTCTACGATTACACCACCAGCCAGGGCGCGGTTTTGGTCGGGCGAAGCTTCTATGAACGCCACTGGCGCGAAGCCGCCGCCGACGGTACATCCCGGCCCAGTGAAGCGGTGAATGCGCTGTCGGTCTACGGCGCCAGCGGCGTGGAGACCGAGGCGCTGATCCGGCTTCTGCGGGACGCCGCCGGTACAGAGCGGATGTTGCGGTTCCGTTCCGATGCCGAAATCCGGTCGATCTCACTCGATGTGTTCGACCGGACCTTCGCCATCACCCAAGTGTTGCGGTTGCTGGCGGTGGTGGTGGCTGCGGTCGGTATCTTCGGCGCGCTGTTGGCCCTCTCGCTGGAGCGGGTTGGCGAGGTCGCGGTGCTGCGGGCGTTGGGCCTCGGAAGCGGGCAGGTGTGGCTGCTTGAACTCTCCCGGACGGGGTTGCTCGGCCTCTTCGCCGGGCTCCTGGCCGTGGGGCCGGGGCTCGCCTTGGCCTGGGCGTTGACCGCGGTAATCAATCAGCGGGCGTTCGGCTGGAGCCTGGCCCTCCAGGTGGACCCGTGGCTGGTGGCGCAAGCGGTGGTGCTGGCGGCGGCCGCGGCCTTGCTGGCCGGGCTCTACCCGGCGTGGCGGGCGGCCGGGCAGCCGGTCGGCGCGTGGCTGCGGGCGGCTTCCGAATAGGAGCGGAGAGTGGACGGAGACGCGGGGCGAGTTCGGGGCAGTTGCTGGAAGAGGCGTGGCTCGTCCACGGTCCAATGGATCGCCGCCGCCGCGCTGGCGGCCGGCTGTCAGGGCGAGCGGCCGCCCGACACCGTTGCCGGCGATCCGGGTGATCCGGGCGGTGCGGCGGTGGCGCTCCTCTCCGCCGATCCCGGGGTGGAGGGGTTCGCGCAGGCCCTCGGACCGCGGCCGTTCATCTTTCCCGCCGACCACGGCCCTCACCCCGACTACCGGCACGAGTGGTGGTACCTCACCGGCAATCTTAAGACCGAGGCCGGCCGCCACTTCGGCTTTCAAGTGACCTTCTTCCGCTTCGCCGCTGCGCCCGGCGAGCCGGTGGGGCGGGAGTCGCAGTGGGCCGCCCACCAACTGTGGATGGGCCACTTCGCGATCACCGATACCGCTGCCGGAGCCTTCCACCACCACGAACGCCTCGCGCGCGGCGCGGCTGGCCTGGCGGGGGCATCGGCCGCGCCGTTCAGCGTCTGGGTCGAGGATTGGTCGCTGGAGGGCGTCGACGGCGGATTCGACCGCCAAGTGGTGGCGGCGCGGGCGGGCACGGAGGCGCTGCGCTTGGATCTGAGACAGATCAAGCCACTCGTCTTTCAAGGGGAGGGCGGCTACAGCCGGAAGGGTCCGCAGGCCGGAGACGCATCCTACTACTACACCGCGCCCCGCCTGGCCGCCACCGGCGTCGTCGAGACCGAAGAGGGGCGTCACGAGGTCTCCGGGACCGCTTGGCTCGATCGTGAGTGGGGGACCGGCACGTTGGCCGAGGGGCAGGTCGGGTGGGACTGGTTCTCCATCCAACTGGACGACGGCCGCGAACTGATGTACTACCACCTGCGCCGCGACGACGGCGGCATCGACCCGCGCAGCAAGGGAGGCTGGGTGGACGGCGCGGGCCGCCACCGGGTGGTGGCGGGCGACGACGTCGAGTTGGAGGTGACCGCGCGGTGGCGCAGCCCCGATGGAGCGGCCGAATACCCGGCACGCTGGCGCCTGCGCTATCCCGCCGAAGGGCTGGAGCTGGAACTGGTGCCGCGGATCGCCGACCAGGAGTTGCGCGGCGGGGCCTTCCGTTACTGGGAAGGGGCGATCAAGGTCACCGGAACGTCCCGCGGAGAGCCGGTTTCGGGAGTCGGCTACGCGGAACTTACGGGGTACGATTAAAGCTATTGTCAGGCAGCACCCATACGGGGACGCGGTGAATCCATCCCTGGAGGCTTCACCGCCGTATCCCTGTGGCCGAGACCCCATGGGTGCTACCTGACAATACCTTCCGACTCACTCCGCCTCCAGCGGCCGCCACCACCAGTGGCGCATCGGGATGCGCGGGTGGTTGCCATCGTCGTCCGCCACCCAGCCGTCCAGCTCGTTGTCCATGTCCTTGCGGGTATGCTCGAAGCGGAAGTGATGGTTGAAAGCCTGGGCATGCTCACGCCAGAAGGTGTCGATGCGCTCCAGGCGCGCGGCCTCGTCCTCGGTCAGGCGCTCGTCCTCGCGCAGGAACTCCAGGGCGGAGCGGGCATGCAAGCATTCGTCGGTGTCATAGGAGTACGCCTCCCAGTCCTCGGTGATGAGGTCGTAGGTGTTGAGCTGCTCCCAGGCGAAGTCCTTGTCTATATTCCAAGCCATGGCCAAGGAGCTTCAGGCCCTCGGTAAAACTGCTGCACTTGATTCTTAAATCCAAGCAGTTCGCACATAATCCACCTCAGACGGTGGCCTTCAAGCTTGTCTCGGCTGTATCCCGGGGTGCGTGCGCCAAGCTGTCCAGGTAGCGTTCGGCGTCTAGGGCGGCCATGCAGCCGGTGCCAGCCGAGGTCACTGCCTGGCGGTAGACGTGATCCATGACATCGCCTGCGGCGAACACGCCGGGCACGCTGGTGGCGGTGGCATTGCCGTCCAGGCCGCTTTGCACGCGGATGTACCCGCCCTGCTTATCCAGCTGCCCCTGGAATATCTCAGTGTTGGGTTTGTGGCCGATGGCGATGAACACCCCGTCCACGGCCAGGTCCTGCGTCTCGTCGGTCTTGGTAGAGCGGATGCGCGCTCCAGTCACCCCGGAGTCATCGCCGAGGATCTCATCCAGGGTGTGATGCCACTGGAACGAGACCTTGCCTTCCTCGGCCCGGGCGAACAGCTTGTGCTGCAGGATCTTCTCGGCTCTGAGTTCGTCCCGCCGGTGGATGAGCGTGACGTGGGAGGCGATGTTCGACAAGTAGAGCGCCTCCTCCACGGCCGTGTTGCCGCCACCTACCACAGCCACCGACCGATCCCTGTAGAAGAACCCATCGCAGGTGGCACAGGCGGAGACGCCCTTGCCCATGAAGGTGGACTCCGACTCCAGGCCTAGATACTGGGCACTGGCACCGGTAGCGATGATTAGCGCATGACAGGCGTAGCTGCCCATGTCGCCGGTGAGGCGGAAGGGCCGCTCGCCGAGTTCCACGGTATGGATGTGGTCGAAGACGATCTCGGTGCCGAAGCGCTCGGCGTGAGACTTCATGCGCTCCATGAGGTCCGGGCCCTGGAGGCCTTCGACGTCGCCGGGCCAGTTGTCCACGTCGGTGGTGGTAGTGAGTTGGCCGCCCATTGACATGCCAGTGACCAGCACTGGCTTCAGGTTGGCGCGGGCGGCATAGACTGCCGCCGTGTAGCCAGCCGGGCCGGAGCCCAGGATCAGCAGGGGAATGTGTCGTGGCGTATTCATGATAATAACCCTTCCGTAAATAATTTGGTGACGAGGCACAGCCACGGGCCACGGTCAGCCCGTGGCGTCCAGGTTCATGTGTCTGTTCAGCCATTCGTCGATCTGAGCCCGATTCAGCGCCCCCGCCTGCTGCGTGACCAGCCTGCCGTTGTCGAACAGCATCAGGGTAGGGATAGAGCGCAGCCGGTAGCGGCTAGCCAACTCCTGGTTGTCGTCCACGTTCACCTTCACTACGGTGAGCTGATCGCCCATGTCCTGCTCGAGGGCTTCCAGAATGGGCCCCACCATCTTGCAGGGGCCACACCAGGGCGCCCAGAAATCTACCAGTACCGGTTTGTCGCTGCCGAGTACTTTCGGTTCGAAGTCCTGTGTGGATACGTCAATCACCATGATTTCTATTCCTCCGTCACAGCCTGCTCCATCGAGCAAGGCATAAGGTCCAATAAACATCATTCACTCATTCCATCGATAGATAGAGCGTATAATTGAGCGATCTCGTTGTCAACTCGGTATCGCTACGGGCTCAATCCCTCTATCTTCGCTCTGGAATAGACATTGGCGGGCCCCGAAGGCGCTTAGATGGCCTGGGCTTCTGTTGGCGTGCAGCCTGCGCACGTTGGTGGTACGGGTCCGCCGGGTCTACTACCCCGGTCTGCTGCGGCTCTCCGTGGGCCTGGAAGACGGCGCCGATCTGATCGCTGAC